>CAJYHH010000475.1 GCA_913773825.1 Candidatus Sericytochromatia bacterium
TTTTGTGCTCAACTGCGCCACCCGGCCGCCACCCAAGGAGTCCCGTATGAAACTTCGCCTTGCCTTTGCCGCCAGCTTACTCACCCTTGCAGCCTGTCAAGCCCAGCCCCAAACGGGTTTAGGGACCAATCCTCAGACGCTTAACGCTCAGAACAGCTCCCAGCAGAATCTGCAAAACATCACGACTCAGGGTGTAATTGACGATAGCGATATCTCAGCGGGTTTTAGACCCCAGATCGCAGGTCGTTTACAGCAAGAAGCTGTTTTACGTCGCGGCAATGAACTAACCTTTGCAACTCGGGCACTTAAACCTATTCAGCGCATGCAGCGCAATGACTTAAGTCTGACGGGGCGTTTAGTTTTTACGGACCGTCTTGGCAGCGTTAAACCAGGTGCCTTGGCGACTGCGGTTCTCTATCAAGGTGAGCGCAAAATAGCCACAGCTTTAACAGACAACGACGGCCGTTGGCAAATTACGGCTCCTGCAGCGGGTAAATATTCTGTGCGCTATAGCTTTGACAATCCGCGCTGGAAAATCAATAACTACACCTGGCAGGGCCCCGAAGCAGATGTTCAGGGTGCCACTGATTTTGGTGAAACCGGTTTACTGCCCGGCACTCAAAACGGCCAGGCCGCCTGGATTCACGACGTTTATCTAAAATCACTGGCCCTGTTTGAACGTGAAGGTGTCCCTTTAGACTGGTGGAAGCGCCAGATCAGCACAGTCTGGCCTGGGTCTGGTGATTATTACACCAGCTATACCGTTACGCTAACAGGTGCAGAACAATGGGACGTTAATGGCCACGAAGTGGGTCATGCTATTTATCATCAGGCCCTAAACGCCCGTTCACAAGGTGGCCAGCATAAAATTGATGAGTGTTACAGCCCAACCCTGGCGCTCTCAGAAGGTTTTGCAACATTCTTTTCGGGTGCTGTACATCTGAGCAAAGATGATCCCGATGCTCGCTTTGATAAGTTTTTAGTCCCTCGCCGCGCGCCGATTCGGATTGAAAACGTCCCTCAAGATGTCTGCAAAGGTCAGCGCAATGAATGGCGCGTGGCGTCTGCCTTCTGGGAAGTTTACGACACCCACGTCGACGGTGCTGACCAGCTTAGCCTGGGTCTCAAAACCATCTTTGGCGCGCTGGGCCGTCGCGATCTGCCGACTGCCGGCTCAACGGTCGAAGCTTATCAAATGCTGTTAAAGTCCATCCCAGCAGAGCAACACGCTGCCCTGAAGGCTGGTTTTTTACAGAACACAATGGAAATTCAATAAATAATTTACCCAAACTTAAGCCAGGCTATAGCCTGGCTTAAGAAACTTTCGCCTCAGACCAGGCGATATAGACTTTATAATCCGGTTGCGTAGAGAGAAAAACAATGAAGAAATCCCTGCTCACTTTAGTCGTCGCCTCCCTGACACTGAGCGCCTGTCAAACCCAGCCCTCCTTGCCTGTCACCCAGCAAACCCCTGCTCAAATCGCCCCGGCCACTGCTTCATCTGCCAAACCGACTGCTGCTGCCAGCACAGCCCCTCTGACTCGCGCATCTAGCCGTCCTACTCCCAGCCTAACTGCCTCTGCTAAACCCAGCAGCCAGACACCTGTTTCCAGCCAGACTCAGACTTCTGCTATTCAGCCTGCTGCCAGCCAGCCTCAAGCCCCTGAAATCCTGATCAGCCGCAATTACAACACCGAAACCCTGGTTGCCGGCCTGCGGATTGGCAACACTGAAGCTGACGCCAAAGCGATTGCAGCTCGCCACGGCATGACCGTGGATCGCTATATCTCAGGCATCCGCACCGTTGTCTTTAAAACTCAGGGTCAGGAAGTTACCAAACTGCTTGAGTCTCTCAAAGCTGAAACCGGTCTTGAGTATATCGAAGCAGACCAGATTGCCAGCCAGAAGCCTGACAGCGAAAAAGCCGTAACTGAAAGCTTTCGCTTAAAAGCAGGCCTGGAAGTCAACGATAAATATTTTGCTGAACAATACGGCCTGCGCGCCATGAACGTTCCTGAAGCCTGGAGCCTGAGCCGCGGTGCCAATACGATTATTGCTGTGATTGATACAGGCGTTGCCGTTGGCCATGCTGATTTAGATGGTCGTCTGGTTGACGGCTATGATGCTTTTTCACAAAAAGCAGGTCCCAAAGCCGGTGATGTCAGCAGTCTGAACTACATTATGTCGAGCTACAAACACGGCAGCCACGTCGCGGGTATCGCGGCAGCCGCCACTGACAACGGCAAAGGGATTGCTGGTGTTGCCCCTGAAGCAAAAATTATGCCAATCAAGATCTTTCCTGACTTCAGCGATATGATCAAATCCATCTTTGCCTCTAAAGGTGATGACGCTCAGACGATTATCTCGATTCTGGCTGACAGCATTGTCTGGGCAGCTGATCACGGTGCTGATGTCATCAATATGAGCCTGGCTGTTAACGAGCACAGCGAAACGATCGACCGCGCGGTTCAATACGCCCTTGATAAAAAAGTCACGGTTGTAGTCGCAGCCGGTAACGATCGCCAGCTCAACAATGCCCGTAACTATCTGGCAGCCATCCCTGGCGTCATCGGCGTTGGCGCCACTGACGAAGCCAATAACGTCACAAAGTTCTCCAACTCTGGTGATTATGTTTCTGTTGCGGCTCCTGGCTTTGATATCATCTCCACTGTGCCTTCTTTTCTGAGCATTAACCCCTACGTCAAAATGAGCGGAACCTCAATGGCTGCTCCGGCCGTAGCGGGTGTAGCAGCCTTGCTCAAGAGCAAATATGGTGCAACTGCAACTCCTAGCTGGATCAAACAGCGCCTTGAGCAGACCGCTCTTGATCGCGGTGAAGTGGGCCGTGATGACCTCTATGGCCATGGTCTGGTAAATGCCTACAAAGCCCTTGGCGGCAATTAAGAGCAGACCAGATCAATGACCCTCAGGACTCAGGACTAAAGTAAAAGCACATATGTCAACTTTAGATCTGGGTCCTTCGTCTTTTTCTGATATTTCTCATTCAGCTAAACCTGTTTTGCTGGTGCATGGTGGAGCCGGAACGCTGTTTCGCGGCAAAATCTCACCTGAACGAGAGGAGCGCGCCCGCCAGGGTCTTGATCAAGCGCTGGCAGCTGGAATCGCTGTGTTACAGGCGGGCGGAAGCAGTTTAAATGCTGTTGAAGCTGCCGTTGTAGTCTTGGAAGACTGCGAAGTCTTTAATGCTGGCAAAGGCTCTGTTTTTAGCCACGAAGGCCATGTCGAAATGGATGCCGCCATCATGGAAGGCGCAAATCGCCGGGCCGGCAGCGTAGCCGGTGTCAAAGGGCTTCGCAATCCGGTTCAGCTTGCTCGTGCTGTGCTTGAACACTCACCCCATGTCCTGTTAATCGGCCCAGGTGCAGAGAGCTTTGCCCGTGAACAAGGCTGCACCTTTGAAGCGCCTGAATACTTTTATACGGATCTGCGCTGGCAGCAACTCCTTCAACTGCGTGAGCAACAGACCACAGCTCTGGATCATGCGCTTGGGGATCAGAATAGCAGCACATCGCCTGACGGCAAATTTGGTACTGTAGGTGCTGTTGCCCTGGATCTTCACGGG
>CAJYHH010000476.1 GCA_913773825.1 Candidatus Sericytochromatia bacterium
AAAACCGCTTGCGCGAGCAGGATATTCATCAGATTGTGGATGTGTTTAGCCGTCAGGAAGATGTCGATCAATACGCCAAGTGGGTGAGCCGCGAAGAGATTGAAAAAAATGAGTATAACCTGAATATCCCCCGCTATATCGACAGCCAGGAAGCTGAAGATCTGCAAGATATTGAAGGCCATTTGCGCGGCGGGATTCCCGAAGGGGACCTGAGCTCAATGGAACGTTACTGGACGGTCTGCCCAGGCTTAAAATCCGCTTTGTTTGCTCCTTTACGCCCTGAGTATCTGCAAATGGCGATTGCGCTGCCGCAGATTAAATCCACGATTTATGCCCACCCTCAATTTGCTGATTTTATGGCCGGGATGGAAGCTCATTACCGCAAGTGGCGGGATCAGACTGCCAGCCAGCTTAAAGACCTGCAGCCGGGCTGCCACCCTAAAGAGCTGATTACAGAGCTCGGCGAGAGCCTGCTGGCTCATTACAAAGAGGTGCCCTTAATTGCCTGCTACGATGTTTATCAGCATCTGATGGATTACTGGAACAGCACGATGCAGGACGATGTGTATTTAATTTCAGCTGAGGGCTGGAAAGCTGAGCCTGCGCGCCTGATTGAGCGCGACAAAAAAGGCAAAGAAAAAGACAAGGGCTGGGGCTGTGATCTGGTGCCTAAAGCGCTGATTGTGCAGCGCTTTTTTGCGGCTGATCAAGCACAGCTGAGCACACTTGAAGCCGAAGTTGAAAGTCTGTCTGCTCAATTAAGCGAGCTTGAAGAAGAGCATGGCGGCGAAGAAGGCTTATTTGCTGAACTCGACAAAATCAATAAGGCCAGCGTAAGTGCGCGTCTAAAAGAACTCAAAAATCTGTTTCATCAGGCTCCCGAAAGCCAGGACGAAGTCAAGGCTCTAACTACCTGGCTAAAGCTTGCCAATGCTGAAGCCGAGCGCAAAAAAGAGCTGAAGCAGGCCGAGAATGATCTCGACGCCAAAGCCTACAGCCAATACGCCATGCTGAGCCCAGCTGAAATCAAAAGCTTAGTGGTTGAAGACAAATGGCTGAGTGCCCTGGGTAATGCTGTGCACGGCGAGATGGACCGGATCAGCCAGAGCTTGAGCCAGCGCGTCAAAGAACTGGCTGAACGCTATGAAACACCTTTACCCACCCTGACCCATCAGGTGTCTGAGCTAGAAGCCAAAGTGGCCGCACATCTGGAGAAGATGGGGTTTGTATGGAAATAAAAGCGGGTTATAAACAAACAGAAGTCGGCGTAATTCCTGAGGATTGGGAGGTTAAACGATTAGGTGATATTGGTGAGTCTTTGATTGGACTAACATACAAACCTATCGATGTGAAATCTGATGGAATTCTTGTTCTTCGTTCCTCGAATGTTAAGGATGGTGCCCTAAGGTTTCAAGACAATGTGTTTGTTGATACAGATGTTCCTGAGAGAATAATGGTTAAACAAGGCGACATACTGATTTGTGTTCGAAATGGAAGTCGTGATTTGATTGGTAAGTGTGCAAAAATTGACTTTCAAGCAAAAGATATGACTTTTGGTGCTTTTATGGCTGTTTTTAGAACACCTTTGCACCCATTTATTTTTCATCAATTCCAGTCCAATATCATTAAAAAGCAAATTAATGAACATCTTGGAGCCACAATCAATCAGATTACAAACAAAAGTCTGAATTCATTCCAAGTCCCTCTTCCCCCCACCAAAGCTGAACAACAAGCCATCGCCGAGGCTCTCTCCGACGCTGATGCTCTGATTGCTTCGCTGGAGGAGTTGATTGCCAAGAAGCGCGACATCAAACAAGGTGCGATGCAGACTTTGTTGACGGGTAAGCAGCGCTTGCCGGGGTTTGAGGTCAAGCCGGGGTATCAGCAGACGGAAGTGGGGGAGATTCCGGTTGATTGGGATATGGTGGAAATTGGTAGTCTCATCTCAGACTTTCGAGGGGGAGCTCCACTAAAACCCAGTGATTTTACAGATTCTGGAGTGAAGGTTTTACCTAAAGGAGGGGTTGGTCGATCTGGTTGGTTGAAAATTAATATCTCGGATCTTCAATATTGTTCGACTGATTTTGCTTCTTCACATCGAAACAATCAAGTTGATAAAACATTTACAATTGTTGTTTTAAGAGATTTAGTTCCAAGTGGTCCAAGCATTGGATTAATCGTTCAAATTAAAGATGAAGATACATTTGTATTGGCACAGGGTGTGTATGGATTTAAAGTAAATCATCTGAGTATCCCAAGTTTTCTTGTCCATGTTTCAAATACCTCGTGGTATAGAAAAATTGCGAATTCAACGATGGTTGGAAGTACTCAAGTGCATATTACAAACACTGCTTTCAAAAAAATCAAAATACCGATTCCTCCCACCAAAGAGGAGCAACAAGCCATCGCCACTGTTCTTTCCGATATGGATGCTGAAATCTCGGCACTTGAAGCCAAGCTGTCTAAAGCGCGTGAGCTTAAGCAGGGGATGATGCAGGAACTACTGACTGGGCAGATTCGGTTGGTATGAGTTTTAAACCGCAGCATCACCGTCGTTCGATTCGGCTCAAGGGTTATGATTATACGCAACCGGGGGCTTACTTTGTGACGATTGGTTGTCAGCATCGTGAGTCTTTTTTTGGGGCGGTGTCGGCGGATGGCAAGATGCATTTAAATGCGGCGGGTGAGATGGTGCAGCAGATTTGGGACGAGATTCCGCACTTTTATCCAGGGATTGAGATTGGTGCGTTTCAGGTGATGCCGAATCATGTGCATGGGATTGTGGTGATTGTTGGACGGGGAGGGTATCCTCGGGGGGACTT
>CAJYHH010000477.1 GCA_913773825.1 Candidatus Sericytochromatia bacterium
ATCATCTGCGACAAAAATCTGGTGGCGCAGGCCAGCAGCGCGGTGGGGATGGCCTAGTGCGTGAAATTGAGTTGTTAAGTGACGCTGAAGTGACCTTGTTGACGGAACGACGCCGTCTTGCGCCTTATGGTCTGGCAGGCGGTGAACCTGGTCAGACCGGCTCTAATTTGCTTAAACGTAAGGGTGAGAATACCGCCTTACCTGGCAAAACCAGCATCAGTGCCCGTGCAGGTGATCGCATCCGGCTTGAAACCCCCGGCGGCGGTGGCTGGGGTAATTTGCCCAATAAATCTGGGTAAATGTGTCGTCGGTTACGTCCGCTTGATCCATACAGATGTTAACCTGATAGTATACGGGCCGGGTCTGTCCGGCTTCAGGGTGGAAAATGGTACAGAAACAACGTGTGAATCGCCGCCAGAAGGCTCAGGCGGCGCTTGATAACTTGCTTGCGGAGCATCCCGAACTGGATGCTTCACGGATTCGTGAATTTGAAGCGATTGCGGGCCTGCTTGCACGCCGTTATGAAGGTCCTGAACTGCTCCGTCAGCTGCGCCGGATGTTTTCTCAGTATGCCCCCGATATGGATTTGCTCAACAGCGAAGTGCTGGATACAGCCTGGATGTCAGCCCAGACGCGTCGCCGTTATCACGCTGAGATTCAGCGCCTGTTAGAAATGCCTGCCCATACCCGCGAAGACTATTTATTTGCCCAAGAGTCCTGGAAGCGCCCCTTGGGTTTGTTTTACGACAATCCTGAAAATCGTCAGGCTTTTGCAATTTTAGGTCTTGAACCGCCGAGTACGCCGGATCAAATTCGTCAGGCTTATCGCCAAAAAGCTCGCAGCATGCATCCGGACTTGGGTGGCGCTTCTGAAGCTTTTATTCATCTTCAGCGCGCTTATCGCAAGGCTTTAGACAGCAGTATCTAGCGGGCTTGCTCATGGCTAATTGCCTGTCTCTGTAAGCGGGCGGCTTGAGTGTTGCTAATTCAAAAGCATTGACTTGAGCTGCAATAGAGGCCACACTCTGTTGATAGCTACGAGCTATCCGCTACGAGCCCCCAGCTATTTCCCAGGAGTCCCCCATGCGTTATCGCCGGATGCCGATCGAAGCCGAATCCCCTGAAGAATACGGCTACGACCGCATTGCCCATAATTTGTCTGAGAGTTCTGTTCCAGACGCTCATCTTCGTGACCTCAAGCTTGATTTGCAGGATGTTGTGCTGCTCTATGGTGAGCACCGTGGCTTAAAAGCTCTGCGTGAGCAGATTGCCGCTATGTATCCAGGTATTGAGCCTGATGATGTACTGGTTACGCCAGGTGCAGCAGCGGCACTGTTTATTTTACATACCGCTCTGCTGAGTTCTGGCGATCATTTGATTGTCCAGCATCCTAATTACAGCACCAATCTCGAAACCCCGCGCGCGATTGGCTGTGAACTGACGCGCTGGCGTCTCAGCTATGATCAGGGTTTTAGCTCTGATCCAGACTGGCTGGACGGCCAGATTCGCGCCCGCACCCGTTTGATCAGCATGACCACCCCGCATAATCCCAGCGGTCAGGTGCTGAATCCACAGGTGTTTGAAGAAATTGTTGAGCGCAGCCTGATGAGCCAGGCCAATTTGTTAGTGGATGAAACCTATCGCGATATCTGCTATGTGGAGCAATCTCCTTTAGCGGCGACGATGGACCCACGGGTGATTTCAGTTTCGTCTTTGTCTAAAGCTTATGGGCTGCCCGGCATCCGGATTGGCTGGATTATCTGTCGCAACAAAGAGCTGATGGAAACCTGCTTAGCCGCCAAAGAACAGATTTTAATCTGTAATTCAGTAGTAGACGAAACCATTGCCTTACAAGTGCTCAGCCAGCGCGAAACCTGGCTGGACAGGATGCGGACGCGGGCTGTTGATCATCTGGATATTCTGCGTAACTGGATGCATCAGCAGGACTGGCTCGAATGGATTGAGCCTGAAGGGGGCGTTGTGGCGTTTCCTCGCTTTAAAGCGGAGTATCGCGAAATGCCGGATGCTTCAGCTCGTTTAGATCAGTTTTATACCCAGCTGCTCAATAAATACGGCACGTTTGTCGGACCTGGCCACTGGTTTGAAATGCCCGCCAGCTACTTCCGGATTGGCTATGCCTGGCCCAGTACAGAATCTCTAAAAGCGGGTTTAGCGGGAATTGACGCTGCCGCAGCAGAAGCCTGGGCGTAGAAGAGGGACGAGAGGATTAATGGACTAGAGGACGTAGGACGAGAGACTAAGAGATAGAACTGGGATTAAGTGCATTTAATGCCTTAAGTCCTTTGGCCCTCAGTCCATTCGTCCTTTGTCCTCTTAAGACTTGCGTTTGGCGCGGTAGGCGCTGAATTCCATTTTGTTGTAAGAGCCAGTGGCTAAATAATTGAGAATGTCGTGAAGTTCTTGGGGTTTGACTTCACCAGAATGACGGCCGATTAACTGGCCTTTGGGTGACAAAAACAGCAGCGTCGGATATTTTTTGACCTGATGCAGGGCGGTCAGCTGTTTTTCGGTTACGGTGCGGTTGCGATAGCGCAGATTGCGATTGGAGCCCTGATTGACGCGTACTAAGACAAAATGTTTGCGAATCAGATCGTCAAGCATGGGTTCTGCTGTCACGTCCTGGCTCAGGCGCTGACAGGGTTTGCAAGCAGCATTAAAAAATTGAATCATCACAAATTTACGCTGGCTGCGGGCGCGGGCAATTCCTGCTTCATAAGGCTGCCAGCCTTCAGGAAAATCACTTTGCGGCAGGAGTGTTTCAGGTGCTGGACGTTCAACGCGAATTGAACCTTGATTATTGCTGGATTCAGTCATGAGGGTGGTTTTGGCGCTGGCGGGCGTCAGGAGAGTGGCAAGGCCAGCTGCTAAGAGCAAAAGAGTTTTCATGGCTTACTTTCTATTTAAAAATCTTTGGTAAAAAATCAGTAGTTTATGGGGTGAATCTACTTCGGATCTATTTAGATCGCCTTCAATTGGGCCGGGTTCAGTAGGCCATTTACCACAATACGTGGGCATACGCATGCTTGTCTAGTAGATAGCGCGGAACAGCGACTCGCGCGGACTGTCTGCAAGGTCTGTTAAATCGTGTTGAATATAAAATATTCTAATTTTGCTTTAAAACGCCAATTAATGCTTTGTAAATCTGAATTAAACTCTATAAATAAAAACTAAAAAAGCCCCCGAAGGGGCTAAATATGTCTGATTTTTAAGGCTTTTGTAGATAACGATTGAGCATTTGAGACAGAAAATTCTGAACCTGTTCTGGGGGACGATAACCCACCAGTCGGCCCAATTGTTTACCGCCTGGATCCAAGACCAGCATCACAGGTGGACCTGGGATTCTCAGGCGGCGGGTCAGCTGCTCTTCGCTCATGCTTTCGCCTTGATACTTAACGCTTTGCTGGGACTGTAGATTGACACGAACGGGCACAAATTTGTCTTGAACCAGCCGCCTAAGGGTCACGTCACCTAGAATATCCATTTCAATGTGATGACACTCGTGACACCAGTCAGCATAAACCTGCAAAAGGATCACTTTCTGGCTTTTTACAGCTTCGTTTAGGCCTGCATCAAAGCGCCGCCAGGGCAGGCCTTGGTGAGCGTCAGGCGGTGAAACCGCAAAGCTTGGTAACGTGACGGTCAATAACACTACCGTCAGCAAGCTCAATAAATTCAGCAGATTCAACAGGCGTTTCATTCCCTGATCCTAAGGCTTTAGGCGGCTGCGGTCAACCACACTGATGCTGCCATCAGTGATATTGCTGATATACGCTTTAGAGCCGGCAAAAGCCATTTTGTGATGCCCTTTGCCGACTGCAAGGGTATATTTAACGGCAAGGGACTGAGAGTCAATCACAGAAACCGAGTCGCCCCCATCATTGCTGACCCAGAGCTCATCTGCTGCGTGTTCATGGCCTTCATGCTGAGTCTGGAAATCAGCAGAAACTAAATAAATATGCACAGGGCGCAGACCGACATCTACTTTACCCACCAGGCGCTGGGCTTTATAGTCAATCACGCTGACTTGATTACTGCCTGAAATGGTAAAAAAGGCGCGAGTCAGTCCAGGTACAACGGCTACGTCTGAAGGTGTCTGGCCCACGTCTTGCAGGGTATTGGAAATATTCGTCTCAAGATGATGCAGCGTAATGCTATTAGATGCAGCATTGCCAATTAGCAGGGTGCGATCCGCGTTATCCCAGGCACCAAAGGCGACAACAGCGGGATTATTGCCGGCGCTAATGCGACGTTGCTCACCTGTTGCAAGCGTGACCAGGCTGACGTCGTTGTCGCCAGGATTGGGAATGACCGCTGAGGTCTGGCCTAAAGCCAGAGCACGATGGCCTTTGCCATCAGGGGTGCCCTGACCAATGGTGATTTTTTTGACAGTTCCAGGTTGATTCAGCCCCTGGCTAAAATCAAGTTCGGCCACAGCGGCTTCGCCAGTTAATGAAACCCAGGCTTTTTTATCGTCAGCGCTGATCTGGATTTTATCGGGGCCTTTGCCCACATCAAGGGTTTGCACCAGGGCATGATCTTGAGCAGGGGCAAAGACATGAACTTTGCCTGCTTCTGTATTCAACACAAAGATATGCTGATTGTCATGAGCGGCTTTAACATAATTGGGCTTGCCTTCGCTCAGAGTCAGGGTTTTGACCACTGTGTCGGTTTTGCTGTCAATCACTGAGATCGTGTTTTCGGCGCTATTTGAGTTATAGACAAAGCCAGCTGCTGAGGCCATGCCGTGGGGGGATTTGCCCACTTTAAGGGTGGCAACCACAGCGGGATTAGCAGAGGCACTGGCTGAAGGATTGGGGGTAGTGGGTGTCTGGCCAGGAGCCTGACAGGCTGCGAGACTCAGGCTGGCAAGCAGCATTAATGAGAGTTTGGCGGGGAGATGGTTAAACATTAAAAACTCCAGATGAGGATTGGTTATTGAAAAAACTGATAATAAACGGCGTAAACAGAGGTGTCAGTCAGGCTATTGGCGCCCAGAACGGGTAAATCAACCCCGACAGCCAGACGGATCCCTTGGGTCAGACTAAATTCATATTGAACGCTGGGCACCACTTTGACGCGGCTGGCTAACTGGCTGCGGCCCTGGCCGGCTGTCCAGGCGCCAATCTGGCCGTTTAAACCCACACCCGCAATCCAGCCGGGTAAAAACTGAAGATTGCCCTGCAGCTGCCAGAGTAAACTCTGGCCTTGAAAAAACGGCCCAGCCTGTACCGGTGGGGTGCCTAAAGCCTGAGCATAACCCAGATTGAGAAAGACCTCGCCGTTGAGGGTATCCCACCAGCTGGGTTCACCTTCAAAACTGCCAGACGGCATGGGTTTATACAGCGCCAGCAGTCCACCTGAGATACCGGGAATACCGCCACCCGTGGTGTAAGTGGGGCTTTCTGCATTAATGGCGCCAGTCGGTAAAGTCAGGCTGCTCCAGCCCGCTAATGCAAACTGCTCCAGCTCGAGAAATTTATAGCTGCCCTGAACTTGAATATCGCCAATTCCGCCGCCAAAGCTTGCGCCGCTGTCAGTGGGATTAATCGAGCCAAAGCTGCCCCAGGAGGCATTAGACAAATGGTTGCCCTGAACAGGCAGTTGCAGACCGATACTGGCGTTGACAGTCGGAAAATACATCACGCCTAAAACACCGGTATAGCTCTGCAGCAGGCTATCAGCCGGTGGGGGATTCCAGCGTCCGGTTTCGTTAAAGCTGCCTGTAATCTGGCGAAAGCTGCCGCCACTTTGGATCAGCCATTTATTGCCGCCCGAGAACAAGCTGGCCGCGCCGCCAATGGCACCGAGATCAGCCGCTGAGCCTGATCCGCCGCAGCCGCAGCTGAGGCAAGCCAGGGCGTTTTGCTGGGAAATTAAACTTAAAACGGCGCTAAAGATTAGGATTTTGATGCTTTTCATCGCCTAGGTGACCCCATTACCGAAAAACTGCTGCGTCAAGCAGGTGTATGTTTACAGCGCCTAATAACCCCTAAACTTGTGGCTTGCCAAAGGGCGCTAAAGAAGAACCTTCTAATCAGCACCTTTGGTTCTGATAGAAGCTCTTAGTACCATACCACCCCTCTACGGCAGTCAAAAGCAGATTAAATGAGCTTTAGAGGCTGTTGGGGTGCAACTCTTCGTTGCGGGATTAAGTCAGGATTGAAGGTGCTTAGCCGGTCAATTGATTAAGCACATCGGGACTATTGGCAGGGTAGCTGCTGGCATGGGCTAAAAAGGCTGAACGATAGTGTTTTTTTGCTTCAGTTTGTTTTTGAACCGCCATCATCACATCCCCTAACAGGCGATGGGCTGTACATTCTGCCAGTGAATCTCCAGCAACTTGAGCATGCTGCAGGCTAATATGCGCCCATTCGTCAGCCTGCTCAAGCTGGTGTTCGAGCAGGGCAATTAAGCCGAGTTCGTAGGCATTGGCCGATAAAGCGCAATGATCTTTGAGATCAAGTTGCTGGCGTTGCTCAAGCAAATCCTGTTTTGCCTGGCGCAGATTGCCTGATTCTCGGGCAACAGCGCCCATGCGGTGAAGAAAAAAAGGATTGCCGCTCATCTCATAGAGCTCTTGCAGAATAGCTTGGACCTGTACAGTCTGACCTTGAGCGAGTAAGACATAAGTGTAATTAAAACGATAGAGATTCTGAAGCTCAGGTTGTTCCGTCTGCTGCATGAGCGTGAGCCAAACATCTGCTGCCTGGTCATAGTCTTTATTGCGAAAGGCCAGCCAGGCCGCTCCTGACGTGATTTCTGGCTGCTGCATGACTCTCACCTCTGGCGCGTTTGTCTGTTTTGACTTATTTGTCTGATTTAAGACTAAATTAATCATAGAATAGAGAAAGTCTGATAGTGCTGAATCCTGCTCAATTTTGATAATAAATATACAAACTCTACGAATCAGTTAAAAGCGTCAGTTAACCTCAACTATCGGTAGTGCAGCAAGGGCCTGGGTTGCAATTCTGTGTAGAGCATCAGTGCGACGCTGAGCGCGGGCTAGGACTGCAAGTCCCGCTAAAATACTGTTAAACAGACTGGCTAACGCCCTGCAGTCGGTATCTGCTGGCAACTCACCAGCCTGCAAGCCTTGCTCAAGGCGTTGATAAAATATCGCTTCATTGCGGTCATGGTATTGCTGCAGGGCTGCGCTAAAACCCTGCTGGTCAGCCTGACTTAAAATAGTACTGTTGGTCAGTAAACAACCACCCTGGATACAGCTATTTTCGGCATAGGCATCAGCCAGGCTAAACCAAAACTGTTTAAAGGCCAGATGCAAATTAGCTTCGTTAAATAATAGTTCACGCATTTTTTCCGTCTGGGGACGGGCATAGGCATCTAATGCCTGCAAAAACAGATTTTCTTTATTGCCAAAAGCAGCATAGAGGCTGGGGCGATTAATGCCCATTGCGCTGGTTAATTCGTCAAGCGAAGCGCTTTCATAACCTTTGCGACTAAAAATGCTTAAGGCTTTTTGTAAGGCTGCTTCTTTATCAAAGGTACGAGGTCGGCCACGTTCACGTACGTTGCTCATAAGACTTGATTTTCCCTTTGTCTGTTAACTGTCTACAGAAGATTGTGAATCTTATTTTACCAGCCTTGACAATTCTGTACTACACAGTATATAAATAACTCAACTCAATTATGTACTGATTAGTACATTAAAAATCAATACCAGATCCCTCAAGGAGATTTTTCTTATGACAAGTACTCTGACTGCCCCTCAGCCTTTACAGACCACCGGTAAATTAAGCGGTAAAGTGGCTGTGATTACTGGTGGCAATAGCGGAATTGGCCTGGCTACAGCGCGGCGTTTTCTTGCAGAAGGTGCGCAGGTTGTGATTACCGGACGGCGTGAAGACGCGGTCAATTTAGCTGTGAAAGAACTTGGTGAGCGGGCCAGCGGGGTGATTGGCGATGTGTCTCAGCTAGCAGAACTAGACAAGCTGTGGCAGCAAATTGAACAGATCTACGGCAAAATTGATATTTTGTTTGCCAATGCAGGTGTGAGTGAATTCCGGCACTTCAGTGAAGTGGACGAAGCCCATTATGATCGCCTGATGGATACGAATGTCAAAGGCCTGTTTTTTACAGTGCAAAAGGCTTTACCCCTGCTGCGTGAGGGCGGTTCCATTGTGCTAAACAGCTCATCTGCTCAGCAAAAGGGCTCTCCCAATTTTTCTGTTTATTCTGCCAGTAAAGCGGCTGTACGCTCGTTTGCGCGTAACTGGGCTGTGGATTTAAAAGATCGCGGTATTCGCGTCAATGTGATCAGTCCTGGACCTGTCTTAACCCCGATGTTTGACAAGATTAATCTGCCTCAGGAGGCCCTGGATGAAATGGCCGCAGGCATTGCTCAGCTGATACCCCTAGGACGCTTTGGCCAGGAAGATGAAATTGCCTCAGCGGCTGTGTTTTTAGCATCGTCTGAATCCAGCTATGTTAACGGGGCTGAGATTGCCGTAGACGGCGGTTTAGCTCAGGTCTAAATACTTGCTGATTTTTCAGAATTTCTTGCAGTAGGTTTTAAAACATCTAGGTTTTACGTTAGGTTTTTCTGCTCGGGAATTAAAGGGATAAAGCTTTAATTCCCGAGTTTTTTTATCTGTATTTTTAGGGCGTTTTAAACGGGCTTAAGGGTGAAGGGATTCGCGGCGGCAAAAGCGAAATGGGCTATTGCCCTGCATCAGCATCTGCAAATGTTCACTCAGCGCAGCGGGCAAATCTAAAATGGCTAGCTCACCGAGTTGCAAATAATAACGTTTCACTTCGCCTTGCTGGTCCTGCTCTTTGACCAGCATCACGTCTTCTTTGCAATTGATCGGTTTATAAACCATTGAAGTCCAGATTTCGCCAGTTGTCAGCAGCTCGATGATATTCATCTGGGCTTTAGCCAGGCCAGGGTGGGTCGCTGTGCCTTGCCAAGGACCGAGTCGAACTTTGACACCACAGGGGGAGCAGAGCTGTAGGTCGAGGTCTTCTTGGGCGGGTACAGCGTCGGGACTGTCATCCAGAGAAATAGGGGTAACCGGGGTGACGCGCCAGCGCCAGCCTTGATAATCCGGATGAGAGTACTGAATCATCTTCATGTCGTCTTTTATGCTCCTGGTGGTCTTGTAGAAGATCAGGTAGTGCAATTGTATTCGCGGGGGTGCGCAAAAACGGGCAAGTCTATACTGACCCTACACTAAAAGACCTTTGTTAAAAAAGCCCTGAAATAATCAGTCGCTTGGTTTGGCTAATGGTCAAGATGGTTAATGCCTGATGATCACAGGCTTAGGGGCTTCTGAATTTTTTTTTGAAAAATGAAAACAGACCTGTTTATACTGCCAGCATGAAGACTCAGTTATGAATCTTTTCTGCTTTTTCTCAGCTGCCTGTTCAGGCCAAAAGCCTGGATATAAAAGGTTTAGATCAAGCTTTTAAACAGCTAAGCTCTGGTTTTGACGGACGGGTTGGCGTCTGTGTTCAGGAACTTCAGCAGCACCGGGCTGTTATCAAGGTCTCAGCGTTTTGCGCTGTAAAGTTGTAATGAAGCGATTAGTCGCAATGGCTGTTTTTGCGGTGGATCAGTAAACAACTGAGTCTGAATCAGTTAATGAAGATTCAGCGCCAGGATCTGAGTTTATCTATTCAGCGGATTGCTCCAGGCTGGCGCTTAGGGCATAAAACCGTTGCCAGCGACAGTTGGCAGGGCTTAACGGCCGCAACTCACGATGTGGGAATTTTGACAGACGCAGATGTCAGCCAGATTGCCATTTTGGTGCTGATTGGCGATTCTTGTGCTCCGGCCCCCGTCAGGGCGGCTTTAATAATAAAACTGACTGCGGCTAACATTGCTCATTATCGGCCTTAATCGGCCTTGATCGGGCTTTTATGTCTTGTCAGTCAAGACTTTTTGGCCTGCTGACGACCTTGACTGCGCATGTTAAGCTATCTGCCAGTGCTTCAGTTTTTCGCTGTTTTTTTGACAAAGTTGTAATCAGGAGATCTGTTATGAGCTCAGCTAATCCTTTGTTTCCGGTACTTTCACCAACCTTGATTAAAACCCTTAAAAACTATGGTGAAGTTGAAAACATTCCTGCTGGGACTTTGCTTGTCGAAGCCGGCGATAAACAACACGCTTGCTTTGTGGTTTTATCAGGTGAACTGAGCATTACAGACCCCCATGCCGACGACAGCCTGATTACGATTCATGGCCCCGGTCAGTTTAGTGGCGATAGCGATATGCTCTCAAGCCGCGCTTCACTTGTTAATGCCACCATGACTCAAGCGGGTGAGGTGCTGAGAATTGGGCATGATGCGCTTAAGCGGATTATTTCAGGTTTGCCTGAAGCCAGTGAAATTTTGCTTCAGGCTTTTTTACTGCGTCGTGACGCGCTGATTTCTCAGGGTGGTCACGGGGCTAAACTGGTGGGCTCCCGTTATTCTGCTGATACGTTTCGGATTCGCGAGTTTTTTAGCCGCAATCAACTGCCTTATACCTGGCTGGATCTTGAGCATGACGCCAGCGCGCGCGAGCTTTTAGACGAATTTGGCGTAGCGCCCCAAGAGACTCCTTTATTGCTGGTACGTGGCCGGACCCTTTATAAAAACCCCAGCATTGAAGCGATTGCTGATTGTTTTGGGATCTCAGACCATCGCGCTGATGTTGAATATGATGTGGTGGTGGTGGGTGCTGGCCCAGCCGGTTTAGCGGCAAGTGTCTATGCGGCATCAGAAGGTCTACGCGTCTTAACCGTTGACTCGGCTGGCCCAGGTGGTCAGGCGGGCACCAGTTCTAAGATTGAAAATTATCTTGGTTTTCCGACTGGTATTTCGGGCCAGGAGTTGGCCAGTCGGGCTTATGCTCAGGTGCAAAAATTTGGGGGTACGGTGGCCATACCGCGTCATGTCAGCCGCTTAGAGTGTACCGGCGGGCATTTTGGAATTATTTTTAGTGACGGGGAGCGAATCTGCACACGTACAGTGGTGATTGCAACAGGGGCACGTTATCGCAAACTGCAAGTGAGTCATCTGGCGGAATTTGAAGGTCGAGGCGTTTATTATGGCGCAACGGCCATGGAAGCCCAGACCTGCCAGAACGAAGAAGTCTTTATGGTCGGTGGCGGCAATTCAGCTGGTCAGGGAGCTGTGTTTTTATCTAAAGTCGCCAAACATGTCCATCTGCTGATTCGCGGCCAGGGCTTAGAGAGCAGTATGTCTAAATATCTGATTGATCGGATTGAACAGACGCCCAATATTACTCTGCATCGCCAGACTCAGATTACTGAACTCTACGGTGATGGTCATCTTGAGCAGGTCACTTGTCGGCGTCAGAATGGCGAGACGTTTACGTCTAAAACCGCTCATGTCTTTACCATGATTGGTGCTTCGCCTTGTACTGACTGGGTGTCAAGTTGTGTTGCTTTAGATGCTAAAGGTTTTGTTGTCACAGGTACAAGTCTCAAACCAGAACATCTGACTGACTGGAAGCTGGGTCGTCGGCCGTTTATGCTCGAAACCAGCTTGCCGGGCGTGTTTGCTGTCGGTGATGTACGCAGTGATTCGACGAAGCGTGTGGCTTCTGCTGTGGGTGAAGGTTCTATTTGTATTAGCTTTGTGCATCAGGTTTTGGGTGGCTAAAGTTGATAGCGAGGTTTAAGTACTTGCTCAAGTGTTTATTAAACAAGAGGAACTTTTTTAGTTTGAGCGGGTCACTTGATTATTCCCCCTCTATTTCCCTTAAAGGACGCACCATGAACAACACTACCCTTACGGCCCGGTGCGTCCTTTTCTTTCGACCGTGAAGCTCTAAATATTCTCTGTTTAAGTCAGCAAGCCAGTCATTCAGCCCGTTAGTTGGCTGGGTGCTGAGTGACTTTTCCCCAATTTATCCACAGTTTTATTTACAGGAGATCTTTAGAGCTTATGTATCTTTCTCAACAATTTCCCAAAACTCTGCGTGAGGATCCTACTCTTCAGAGTTCACCTGGTACTCGCTGGTTGTTGCGGGGTGGTTTTATTGAACAACTGGCCAGCGGTATCTGGATTCTGACGCCCTGGGGCCTAAAAGTCCGACGCTGTATTGAGTCTGTGATTCGCAATCAAATGGAGCAACTGGGTGGTCTTGAGCTGGAGCTGCCTATTTTACAGCCCCTTGAACTCTGGGAGCTTAGCGGGCGGGCAGAAACATATCGCCAAGCCGGAATGGCCTTTAGTGTAACCGATCGCAAAGGCCAGGACTATTTTTTAGCGCCTACTGCTGAAGAAGTGATCACGCGCTTTGCGGCTAAACATTTGCGCTCTTATCGTGATTTGCCTGTGTTGTTCTGGCAGATGGCGACTAAGTTTCGCGATGAGCTGCGGCCCCGTCAGGGCCTGATTCGCGGTCGTGAATTTTTGATGAAAGACGCTTATTCTTTTGCAGCGGATCAGCAGGGAATGCAGCAGCAGTTTGAACAATTGCGCCAAGCGTATGCTGAAGTTTTTACCCGCTTAGACTTTGACTGGCTGGCGGTAGAAGCTGACTCTGGCACCATTGGCGGCAGTGGCAGCCTTGAATTTATGGCTGAGACTCCCACGGGTGAAGACACCCTTTTACGCTGTCAGCACTGTGGGTATGGTGGCAATCAGGAAAAAGCCCGAGCTTATTTTCAGCCTGCTGTTTCAGATCTGCTGTCACAGCCCGTTATGCAGGAAGTGCATACTCCTGGAGCCCGCAGCGTCGAAGACGTTGCTCAGCAGCTGGGCAAAACCGCTGCTGAGATTGCCAAAACTCTTTTTTGGCTGGCAGATGGCAGAGTGTTGGGAGTGGTGTTGCGCGGCGATTTAGAACTTAATCAGGTCAAGCTTGAGCGCTTAACTGGCGCCAGTCAATTAGCTTTGGCTGATGCTGAGACCGTGTTTGCCTTGACTGGCTGCCTGCCTGGCTTTGTCGGTCCTGTTGGCCTGACAGATAAGCCTGAGATCGGCTGGCTATTTGATCAGTCTTTACAGACGCTTTTAGAATGGATTTGTGGCGCCAATCGCGAAGATTGGCATCTGCAGCATGTGGTGCCTGGGCGAGATGTGCAGATCTCTGACTATGTGGATCTGGCTTCGGCAGCGGCAGGTCTAAACTGTGGTCAGTGTCAAACTGGCTTGTTTGAGAGCTGCCAGGGAATTGAACTTGGCCATGTTTTTCAGCTGCAGCAGAGTTATGCCCTGCCTTTAGAAGCTCACTTTACCACTGCGCAAGGCAAAAACGAGGCTTTTTGGATGGGTTGTTATGGTTTGGGGGTGTCCCGGATGGTGCAGGCTTTAGCTGAACAGCATCATGATGCCAAGGGGTTGATCTGGCCTTGGACGGCTGCGCCTGCTCAGATTTTGCTGATCCCCGTGAATCTTAAACAGCATCGCGCTGAGGCCGAAAAATTCTATCAAGATCTGTGCAGACTAGGCTTTAGAGTAGCCTTTGACGATCGGGATCTGAGGCTGGGAGAAAAGCTGACAGATGCTGAAATTCTTGGCTTTCCTGTCCAGATTTTGGTGGGCCGGGCCTGGCAAGACCAAGCTCAGCTCGAAGTGCGCTGGCGCGATACCCGCAACTGGGACGCTTCACGCTTTGAACAGCTCAAGCCTGATGGCATGCCCCAGGCTTTAATGTCAGCAGAGAATCTTCTGGACTGGTTAAGCAGCTTATCAGGACCGAATAAGCCTTAAAGTCTGAAGCTTTAGCTGAGTTTGGGATGGTCGATGCGCGCTTGTTCAAAACTGATGGCTGGGGTTTCAGAAGGTGCCTGAAGCTCACCCATCAGATTTTCGCTCACCTGAACCGTTGCGCAGAGCAAAACCGCACTCAGGCTGAGCTGAAGCAGGACACGCTCCTGAGCGGGGCGGCCGGCGAGTTTGCTCAGCGCTCGTTTAAGTTCCTGGGCAATTTCGCGCGGTTCGGATTCGGCTCTAAGCAAAGCCTGACGCAGTTGGCGGCTGCTAACGCGGGTACTAATCAACATGGTGATCTCCTTCTGGTACTGAGTCGGGTACCGTTCATCTCATTTTGGGTATCGCTCAAACGCCTTTTTAATGCTTCTATTCTGACAAGTCAAAATGAATCGTCGATGCCGGAGATGTGACTAAATTGTGAACAAGGGCTTTTGACTGCTTAAGCTAATTAACCAGAAAGCCTGGCTAAATGAGTCTGTTATTCAGTTCTGGCTTAAAAAAGAGCTTGTTGCTCCGTACAGGATAAGCTTGCTGTTGGTGTGAAGCAAGCGCGAGAGTCACAACTGGAGTCGAATGCTTTTAAATGTAATGCTGAGTATTGGCTGAATCGGGCATGACCTGGACAGCCCTTCGCCAGCGGTGGGTGACAGGTGCCACCGCTGGTGTCTGTTAAGCCATTTAACAGCAGAATAGCTTAGATCTGAAAC
>CAJYHH010000478.1 GCA_913773825.1 Candidatus Sericytochromatia bacterium
AGACCATGTCCTGATGCGTCTGTAGCGTGATCACGCCTGATTCAACCCCTTCTAAACAGGGATGTTGGGCATCTGGATACAGATAAACCGGCACAGATCCAAACTCCCAGTTTGGCGCTTTACCCGAACGTCCGCCTAAAGCCTGGGCCAGCAGCTGATGGCCAAAACAAATTCCAAACAGCGGCACATTGGCTTGATGAACCCTGCGAATAAAAGCTTCTAAAGGCTTTATCCAGGGCAAATCATCATAAACCCCATGCACAGAGCCACTCATTAATACACCCGCAGGCTGCTGTTCAAGCACGGTCTCAAGCTTTTCAGTTTCACGAATAGCGTCAATTAAAACCCAATCCAGACTGATTTGCTCCAGCTCAAGAAACCGTTTAAAACGCTCAGCAAAGGCCACACCAGTCTGATCAAGCACATCAATCACGTAAATAGCAGACATACAGCTGGCCTTTCTGTTCTAGAATTGCTTCATGATAGCGCCTTTGGCGCGGTGGTGGGTTTTGAGTGTTGGGGTTTGGGTTCAAAGACAGAAGAATAGAAGATATTTTAGCGCCATTTTTGCGTCTAAAGGCGCGGTGGTAGGTAGCAAAGCTGTCCTTTTCTGTAAGGAGGCAGATCCGCCAACGGCTAAGGCTTGAGTGGTGGGTTTAAAGCCAGAAAACAAATGGCCATGTTCTTTTTGTCTTTCGTCTTAAACCCACCACTCAAAACCCAGAACCCACAACACAGGGCGAAGCCCTGTTAAGGTACACTGCTTGAAAAATTTCAGGAGTTTTATTTATGCCTCAACTGATTGCGTCTCCTACTCTGGTTGCTGCTGCTGGCACCAAACCCAAACAGATTCGCGAATTTGTCGGCCGTGTTAACACAGGCCATGAGCAGATCAGCGTCGCCAAAATGTCTTCCCCTGCTGGTTGGGTTGAACCTGGCCAGCGCCCTGAGTTTCAGGAAATTACCGTTGTGATTTCCGGTAAATTAATGGTCGAACACGAAGGTGGCGAAATTGAAGTAGCCGCAGGTCAGGCGATTATTACCGAAGCTGGTGAATGGGTGCGCTATAGCACCCCCGATGGCGCTGAATATATGGCGATCTGCCTGCCAGCTTTTGCGCCTGAAACCGTCAATCGCGATCCTGACTAAAACTTTTAAACCTAATATTCAGTGAACCTGCCTGGCCTGCTGCTGACTCTGCTGCTGCCGACGGGGCCATTTGGTCCTGAAGAACGTCCCATTTGGCAGCAGCGCCTACGCTGGCCAGAGACTTATGAACGTAATTGGCAAAGCAGCTGGGAACCAAATCAGCCTGATACAGCAGGGCTACGCATTTATGCCCTAAATGCCAGTCTCTATCTGATTCAGGTTGAGACTTATCATCACGCTGAAACACCGCGCCAGATTTATTATCTCTATAATCAAGTCAGTACCAGCGGTTCACCCCTTACGCTCGCCTGGCTAAGCCGTCCCAGAGGTCAAAGTCTACAGGCTCATCAAGCACTTGAATTAACCGGTCAGCCTTCTTTTAGTCAGTCCGACAAAACCCTTAGCCTCATTCAGCCAGAAGGCTGCGGTCAGCTCATCCGCTGGCGCTTTATCAATGGCCGCCCGATGCTTAAAGAAGTCAGAAGGCGTGATTGTGCCAATCAAACAACAATTGCCCCAGATAACTGGCTCCGCCGGTGGCCTTGACGCCAAGCAGTCAGCTCAGCGCGAGTTCAGTAGCCGGTTATATTCCTCTTTGACAAAGGCCCAGGCCAGTTCTTTGGTCTGGTCACCAAACACTGTGCTGGTAACGTTATATTTAGCGAGCACCAATGCGCCGGCACCTGTTCCATCGCGGTTTTGAGTGACAAAAGGCTTAGCCTTTGAAAACATGATGTTGCGGTAGGCAATCACGCCTGGCATCTGATGTTCACCATCGTGGGCCTGGTAACTCATGGCGTCATGATCGACTGAAAGGACTTCGCGGCCTTCATCATCTCTATCGCCAACACTCAGGATTCTAATCATCGTTTTTTATTCTTTCCAATCTCGTCTGTAAGGCTCTCAAAAGAGCAATCTACTGGGGCGAAAAAGCTGATTAAAGCGCAGTCTCAGGGTCGCAGCGCAGGTTATTTAGATACCATGGCTCTCGAGAAAGTCTGCAAAGGCAGGATGATTATCAGCATGAATCTGGCCAGTGGCGCCAAAGAGCTGATGCATCTGCTGAGCAAACTCCGTTTCACCTTTTAGCAGCTCAGCATAACTACCCAGCCATTCCAGGGCAAAGTCTGGAAAGCAGGCGTTAAAAGCTGCACAGGCCTGTTGAGCATCTTCATTTTGTTCGTACGCTGCTGCAATCGCCTGTAGCTCAGTGACAAAGTCATCATAGCTGGGGCGGTCAGGCAAACTGGTGGGGGCATGTAAAATCTCAACCTGAACCAGATAGCGCAACATCTCGCTACGACTGGCAAACCAGGAAAAATACGCCATCTCTGGCCCCATCCGTAAAAAATAACCCCAGGCCCCCTGATAAGGCCGAGTGCTTAAGCCGCGACCTTCATCTAATTGAGTCTGTAAATCGCTCAGGGGCAGGCCTTGCTGCCAATTATCTTGATTGTTCATGTTGAGTATTAGAGCACGGCGCCCCGATCCAGGGAAGTGGGTGAATGCTCAAACCCATCTCTGCTCTCAGCACACAAAAACCGTGAGCAAAAACACGGTCAAAGCGTAACCATGCTCCTGAGAGGCTCAGACACTCTGGCCTACACTAATATTTATCGAGTCACATCGAGATGCCTTTGGCAGAGGTGAATCTGGTTAACCCCAATAAACCCTCCAAAGGAAAAAGGCAAACCCGTCGTGAGGCGGGGACGCAAAGCCACGGGTCTAACCCCAGGAAGTTCTGCTTCTGTCCCCCATTTCAAAGGGGGACCAGCGCGTCAGCGCTGAGGGGGTTAGATAGCCGGGTTGCCCATTGGTTTTTGTTTATTCAAAACGGTTTATTCGCGCCATTTATTTATCCAGATTCACTCTCAATGCTAAAGGAGCATCGTTTTAACATGGCTAAATCTTTTCAAAAGGCCGTTCTGGCCGTCTGTGCAGCAGCAATTTCATTAAGCGCTTGTACCTCAACGACACCCTCTGCGACACCTGCTCAAAACAATTTGCAAAACAGCAGGTTTTCAAGCAACAAGGGTTTTGGAATTCAGTCAGTCAGCCTGCAGCCCCG
>CAJYHH010000479.1 GCA_913773825.1 Candidatus Sericytochromatia bacterium
TTAAATCAGTTGGCGGCACCCCGCCGTTTATGACGCGGGCAGCTGGCTGTCATATGTTTGATGTCGACGGCAATCGCTATATCGACTATATCGGCTCCTGGGGACCGATGATTCTGGGCCATAATCACCCTGATGTGATTGCGGCGATTCAGGCTCAATTGCACCATGGCACCAGCTATGGCGCCCCCACTGAAGCTGAAATTGAAATGGCTCAGCTCGTCATTGATGCCGTACCCGGCATCGAAATGGTCCGCATGGTGAATTCCGGTACTGAAGCGACCATGAGCGCCATTCGTCTGGCACGCGGCTATACCAATCGTGAGAAGATCATTAAGTTTGCGGGCTGTTATCACGGCCATAGCGATATGCTGCTGGCCGAAGCGGGCTCTGGCATCGCCACACTTGGAATTCCCGGCACACCCGGAGTACCCGCTTCCCAGGTCGAAAACACCCTGACCCTGCCCTTTAATGATCTGGAAGCGGTTAAAACAGCCTTAGAAAAATACCCTGGTGAAGTTGCGGTAGTCGCTCTTGAGCCCGTTGCGGGCAATATGGGCTTGGTTGAGCCTGCACCCGGTTATTTAGAAGGCCTGCGCGAACTCTGCACCGCTCACGGCACCTTGCTGATGTTTGATGAAGTGATGACGGGCTTCCGTCTGGCTTTTGGCGGCGCTCAGCAGCGCTATGGGGTCACGCCGGATCTGACCTGTTTAGGTAAGATCATCGGCGGTGGTCTGCCGGTTGGCGCTTATGGTGGCAAAGCTGAAATTATGCGTCATGTGGCACCTGCAGGTCAGATTTATCAGGCTGGTACGCTAAGTGGTAATCCGCTGGCAATGCAGGCTGGTGCAGCGACTCTGCGTGCATTAGGCGCTCAGTCAGACGCTTATGAGCGTTTAGACGCCAAAGGTGAGTTTCTGGCCAACGCCCTGCGTGAAAGTGCTCAGAAACACGGCGTACCCGCAACGGTAAATCAGGTTGGCTCGATGTTTACGATCTTCTTTACGGATAAACCCGTGACGGATTACGCCTCAGCCAAACACTCTCACCCAGAAGCCTTTAAAACTTTCTTTCACAGTCTGCTTGAGCAAGGCGTGTACTTCCCGCCTTCTCAATACGAGGCCTGCTTTATCTCCCTGAGCCATAATCAGGAAGCCCTCGACGAAACCGTCCGGGCCTTTGATGTCGCAATGGAAAAAGTCAAAGCGATTCTCTAGCTGAGTTTTAACTCAATCCCCTGTTGTACTGAATGATCTTCAGTACAACAGGAGATTTACTTTTTGGGGAGAACGGGTGTTACAGCTCTGAGCTAAAAACGGGCTGCTGCAAAGCGCGCAAATTCAGATTGTGAATCAATTCTCTAAACGTCTCACTGAGATCGGGTATTGAGTGAGAAAAAAAGCGCAGCAAGGGACCACTCACAATTTCTTGAATCAACACAGCTGTCTGGCTATTTTCAGAGGCTCTGAGTACAAAGGTTCGTTCACGTCTAAGCAAACCCAATGGCATGCCGCCAGCCCAGACCATTTTATGCTGAGGCTTAAAGCTTTTGACCTGATACTGAATCAACTGCGACTCTAAAGCGCTCTGAAGACTAAGCAGCGCATCAGACTGAATCCGGCCTTCGAGACGTTCACAGCTGGGATCACAGGCTGTATAGATTTCAGCATCTGTCAGCAGCGCCCAGATGACTTCCGGACGGGCCTGAATCATCCCACCAGCCTGATAAGTCTTCATCGCTATTTGGCCTCCAGGTTTGACCCGATTATACTGATCTGACAGGTCTTTTGCCAGACTCTAAATGTTTGCCGATGGAGGATTATGCTATGCAAAAATATCTATTTTTACTTTCAATGGCTCTTCTCATGGGGATATCTAAACCTGCAGAAGCTCTTCCAGGCCAGACATTATCACAACTCAAAGCTTGGGTACATAATCATCCTTTTTTGCCTCCTAACTTGATTGAAGCTACAAATGAGCCCGGCGTTTTCTGGGTGGATAGAATGCTTACTAATGGCAAAAAAATCAGATTTGAGGCTTGGCTGGAAAAAGGAAAAGTCATAGGTGAAAATATTTATGTCTTTGTGCCTGAAGAAGGTAAAGATACACTCAATCTATTTGATCGCAGAAACAACTCAACTATCAAATTGATTGAGTTAATTTATGGTTCAGCGATTGCAAAAGACTTTCAGAATTCAAAATTTGTTTTTGAAGGTTTCAACTACTACCAATATGATTCAATCACAGGCAAAAGAGAGCGTTTAGCTACTCCAATTCGCAATAATTTTTTTCAAGGAAAACATGTTTACGGATCAGCATATAACCCCATTTATGAAAAAACTTGGATCTTTACTCTAACGCCCCTCAAAACAATGAATCATTCGATCGTAGAACTTAAACAAGAGAAGCAAATTTTTTTGAAAGAAGAACAATCCATAGCTATTCAAGCTGAAAAAGCAAGACAGAAAACAGAACTCCAAGAGCTTTTAAAGCGCAGAACAGAACCTGCAGATATTGATCTCTAAACTAAACAAGGATTGTTTTAAAGTGAGAGTACTATGCCCTTAATTTCTCTAAGCTTGGGAGTTGCAGGATCTTAATTAGTAGATTGGCACAAGGCTGACTGATTAGAACGCTTCTGCTCAATAGATAACTTTGTCATTTGAAACAGTTGAGCTGATTTTGAGCAGCTCAACAGGCTGATCACTTTCATTCTTGAGCATGTGTTTTTGCCTGCTGCCGCTTTTGAGCACCAGATAACTGCCTGGCTGCATCAGCTGAGCATCTTCATCTGAATAGGCAGTCGGTGTTCCAGTCAGCACCAGATACATTTCATCCATTTGAGAATGACAATGGGGATGAGAAGTGCGATGACCTGGCTGGAGAGTCTCATGCATCACCGTAAAAGCACTGACGCCCGTTTCAGCCGTCAGTACACGCGCCAGGGTAAATAGCTCACCTGTGGTGCGGCTTTTGACTTCAACGGGCTCGAGTTGCTGAATGACGCCATACATGCTGAGACTAACGCACGGCCAGAACTAGAACCAGCTCATCGGATCAACGGGGGTGCCGTTCTGACGAACTTCAAGATGTAAGTGGGGGCCGGTGCTGTTACCGGTTGTCCCAATTGCCGCAATCACCTGCCCTTTTTTAACACCTTGGCCAGGACGGACATAGAAGGCTGAAGTATGGCCATACAGGGTCGCAATCCCTTTACCGTGGTCAATCATGACGCACTTGCCATAACCACCCATCCAGCCCGCTTCAATCACAACCCCGTCATCGGCTGCACGAATGGGCGTACCGGTCGGCGCACCATAATCCTGGCCTGTATGTAGACGGCGGGTGCCAAAGATCGGGTGAATACGGTATCCGTAGCGCGAAGTCATCGGGTAACCGGCAATCGGATGCACAAAGCGACCGGTGCCAAGCTGAATATTGTAGGTATTGCCAGCGCGCTGCTGGGTATACATCCGCTGCAGGCGGGCAGCGATATTGCGTGACTCACGCTCTAAAGCACGGGCTTCGCGCTCATAGAACATCCGGTCTTTCATCAGCTGGGTCAGATAATTGCTTTCGCGCTGTTTTTCAAGCGAGTGTTTTTGTTTGGCTTCAGCTTGTTCATGAGCCTGTTTGCCCAAAATCTGGCGTTTTAACATCTGCTGGTATTGCAGACGTGAAAGCTTTTCTTTTTCAAGCGTCAGGTCATTCAGCATCGCCTCATCCTGACGGGCCAGATACTTAAAGTAGCCCACGCGACGCACTAATGAAGCCATATCGCGGGATTCCATCAGCTGATTGGTCTGGGCATATTGGCGATACATATACATTTTGCGTACGCGGGTATGGGCAATTTCAAGCGTTTCTTCCCAGTCGCCTTCAGCGCCAATCAGCTGTTTGGTCAGTTCTTCAACTTCTTTATGGGCTGCTTCATAACGACGGTTAGATGCATCCAGTTGGCGAGCGGCTTTTTCAAGATCCTGCTGAATATCGGCAATTGTGGCGATACTCTTTTGCTCTTTTTTCTTAACGGCTTCAGCTTTTTGTCTGAGCTGTTTGATCTGGTCTTCGTTGGACTTGAGCTTGTTGAGATCATTGCGGACCTGGGGTTGGGGGGCCGCCGAACTTGCCTGGAATCCGCCCAGACTTAAGAGAAGTGAAAAAGCCAGCAATTTGCCAGCGCTACGCTTAAAACTCACGATGCTTTATGCTCCGAATCCGAATAAGCCTAATAATGAGACAATCAAACTTAAAAGCAGGGTGCCGATAAAGAAAAAGGCTGTAATCATAACAAAAGGTTTGGAGTGCTTGCGCAGTTTTCTTAACATTTTAGGTCTAGCCGTCTACTTTTAAGTCTTTTTGATCGCCTTAAGGGCTATTTCTGAAATAATCGTATACTTGCTGGGCAACCTTGCGTGGCAAGCCGCCAGTCAACATTAGCTCACTGAGCTCTGCTGATCTTATTTTATCTACCGAGCCGAATCGGCGCAACAGATCCTGACGTCGACGCGGCCCAATTCCATTAATGGCATTGAGCTCAGAGTCTAATGTGCGCTGGCTGCGACGCTGGCGCTGATAGGTCAAAGCAAAGCGATGGGACTCATCGCGAACCTGCTGCAGCAGCCTGAGAGCGGGTGAGTGCCGGGGCAATCTGACTAACTCTTTGCGGTCTGGCAGCACAATTAATTCTTCTTTTTTGGCCAGGCCAATTAAAGCTGGGGGTTTGACATGAATTTTTTCAAAAGCTTTTATGGCGGCTGAAACCTGTCCTTTGCCGCCGTCAATTAAAATCAGGTCGGGTAAAGCTTTGCCTTCTTTAGCCCCGCGCTTATAACGCCGGCTAACCACTTCTTCCATCGACAAAAAGTCATTGGGCAGACCTTCAGCTGACTGAATTTTAAAGCGCCGATAATCCGCTTTAGAAGGCACCCCGCCTTCAAATACCACCATTGAAGCAACCGTCTCTTGCCCTTGAAAATGCGAGATATCAAAGCCTTCAATTCGCTCAGGCATTTTGTCGAGTTCTAATAAAGTCTGAAGCTCCTGCAGGCCTTCTAGCGACATTTCATAACGACTGGCTTTTTCAGCCTGAGCTAAGCCCATCTGGGCATTTTTGGCGACCATTTCAATCAGCGCTTTTTTATCACCGCGCTTCGGAAATCTCAAGACCACTTTTAAATCACGCTGGGCAC
>CAJYHH010000480.1 GCA_913773825.1 Candidatus Sericytochromatia bacterium
AGCTGGGACAGCCCTGATACTGTTGAGCCCGCTGCAGAAGACTTTCAGATAGAGCACAAACCTGAAGCTCCTGTTAGCACCTTTTCAGCTCTGCGCCATCCGGTTGTCAGACTACAGGTTTTGCTGTTTTTTCTCTATACCGGGATTGAGACCACTGTGGGCCAATGGAGCTTTAGCTTACTCACCACTTCACGGGGCATCCCAGAAGCGCGAGCAGGCTTACTGGTTACGCTGTTTTGGGCCAGTCTGGCCATAGGTCGGATTGTGTTTGGCGCTTTTGCAGACCAAATTGGTCTGGATCGCCTATTGCGCTTCAGCAGCCTGACCGCTTTAGTCGGCGTCATTTTACTAGCAGTGCCTGGGCCTGGCTGGTTATCAGCTTTTGCCTTGATGCTGACAGGGGCAGCCTTAGCGTCGATTTATCCGACACTAATGTCGCGTACCCCGCAGCGCTTAGGTTCTAGTCTGGCGGCTCATGCAATTGGTTTTCAGGTTAGTGCCGCCACCCTGGGCGCATCGGGATTGCCGAGTCTGGCCGGGCTAATCTCGGAACAATTAGGGCCTGAAAGTCTGGCCTGGAGTGCTTGTTTACTGGCTGGGCTGTGGCTGCTGCTGCATGAAAGTCTGCTTAAACAATCAGCGCGGTGACGGGCCTTCAGTAATCTCAAGTTTGCGCACACGCAGCTGGTCGACTTCAAGCTCATGAATTTTTAACTTGGCAATTCTCATCTGCCAGACGCTTAAAAAGCCAATTGAAAGCGCACCCACACTCAGGGCTCCCAGAGCAAAAGCACCGGCGACCAAAGCGCCTGCGGCTCCAGCACCAAGGCTGACAGCGGGACGAGCTTCAGAGCAAGATTTTTTTGTGATCGTTTTAGACTTCATCATGAGGCTCCTGTGTTGGCTGTGTAGGCGGAGTTGTCGCCGAGGGACGAGCCGGTGGTGTAAATTGTGGGCGTTGGGGTGGTTTAGGGGTCGGACGACCTTCAGGGCTGGGATGGGGAGCCTCTGTTTCACCTTTGTCGATTTGCTCAAGCCGCCAAGACTTATAAGTCTCGATTAGGCGCAGCGACTTAATCTCACCTTCTTTGGCACGGGCAATAGCGTGTTTTTGCTCAACCGGTGAAAGCTCCACAGCTTCAGGCTGGATGGTTTGGACCGTTTGACTGGCAAGCGCCTCTAGCTGAGAAGAGACAAAGCGCTCACGTAGCTGATACAGGCTAATTGCGTTTTCTGAAAGCTGTTCAGGCTCTAACACCATTTCAGTCCGAAACTGTTCTAAACGCTCAAGGGCATCTTCTTCCTGAATCAGGCGGGTAACTTGTTTCAGACCTTCAATTTCACGGGCAATGGTCTGCATCCGTTTATAAGCATCTAACACATTTTCTTCGGCCTGGCGCAGCTTTTGAAACATCGTGGCGGAGTTCATGCGCTTTTGCTGAAAGCGTGAATACTGCTCCTGAATCGGTGTGACGGCCTTTAAAGCCTGCTGTAAGCCCTGGGCAGCTTCACCCCATTGAGCCGCCAAGGTTCTGATCACCGTGCGCGGCTCCGCTTCATAACGAGCTGCAACCGCATAGATATACATTTTGGCGAGGTTTTCGCGGTATTGCTCAAAGTGCTCGGGAGCGATCTGCAAAGGCTCAGCCAAGAGATTGTCATACAGGCGATGAACACGTTCTGGAAACACAAAGGTCTGTTCAACGATCCGCTGAATTTCTTTGGGATCGAGCAAAAAGCCTGAACGCTCCATGAGTTCACGAATCCAGTAAATGTCTGCTTCGGTTAGATAATTTTCGTCTGTACCGGCAAATAAAGCCGCCATACAAAATAATAAAATCCGCTGGGCGGTGTTTTGAGCCCGCAGCAAGGTCAGCACTTCAGGGTGCAACCAAAGTCGGGGGTCTGCTTCAGCTCCAGCCTGACGACCTAACTCTGTATAAAGCTTGTCCATCTGGCTGCGAAACAAGGGCTTGTCCATCTCCATGCGATGACGTGGGCCAGCTGATGTCTGCGTTTCGGGCTCAGCGTCTTCAGAGCCAAAGCGCGAAAGCAGGCCTGAAAGATTTCCCATTTTAAGCCCAAAGCTCTCTTCCTGAGCTTCTTCTAAACTTTTGGCTTTTTCTAATTTTGTGCCCGGCTTAGCATAACCCGCCCGGATATATTCTGGCCGGCTCCAGTCGAGCTCGGCGTCTTCAGGCTCGTCATAGTCGTCATCTTCAAAGTCATCATCAGCATCTGGGTCAGCATTGGGATCGGCATAACGGGTAACGGCTTCAGGCGCGTTTTCATCAACCAACTCGCCTTCCCAGCCCTCTTCATCATCAGGGCCAGCTTGCAGTTGATCGTCATCTAGATCCTGCTCAGGCGCATCAATCCCTTGCACTTTGTTGATGAATTTCTGAAAAGCTTTACGACCTTCACCCAAAGGCGTGTCGTCCATAAACTGGCGGGCGCGGTCCATAAACTGACTGCGCAGGTTTTCAAGTTCGGCCCGGCTTTGGCGCTGTTCTTTGCGCTGCTCACCGTCCCCCATCCGGAAGTAATTGCCAGACTTGTCCTTGCCGTTGCTCATGTTTGATTGACATCACTCCAAAAGCTCAGATAACTCACACAACTCACACAGCTCACAAAGGCTGCTCACCTTCTTTTAGCGTTGGCGGTAAAACATTTACCCCTCGACTGTCAGCAGTGGTCTCGCCTGCAATCGGGCCCGGTGGATCTTCTGCAAAGTATTTGAGGTAGAAGTAACGCAGCACCGAGCGAATAATCGCCGCCACCGGCACGCCAAACAGTAGGCCAACCGCGCCAAAGAAGTGCTCACCGACAATAATTGAAAACACAATAATAGCCGGATGTAACTCAACCGTATGACCCAGAATTTTGGGGTTAAGAAAGTTGGCTTCGATTAAGTGAATAATAATAATCACGCCGACTACTGCCAGAGCTGTCCAGACTGACTGAGTTAAGGCAATTAAGACAGCCGGAACAGTTGAAATCACAGCCCCAAACACTGGAATTAAGCTAAACACACCCGCGACAAAGCCAATCGTAATGGCAAACTTAACCTGTAAAATCAGCAGACCAATCGTGGTTAAAAAGCCGTTGATCAGACAGATCACCAACTGGCCGCGAATCGTGCCGCTGAGGTCGCGGTCAATCGCATGAACCAGATCTAAAGCGCTCTGACGCAGACGTGAGGGCACAATACTGAGCATGCCGGTTTTAATCCGCGGCAAATCAACCAGCACAAAAGCAGTGACAATAAAAATAACCAGAAACGTACTCAGGGTTGAGAACAGCAGCTTAATCAGCTTCTGAACATGGGTCGGGACGGCTTCGACCTGATGCTGACTATAAGCCAGCATATTTTCAACCACCTGATTAATAAAGGCCCTGACGTTAAAATTAAGGTTGTAGCGAGCGTTAAGCGCTTCCATTGACTCAATCCAGGCAGGCAGCGTAACCGTACGCAGCTCCCGCAGCTGATTGGGAATTTCGTGGGCAATGCGCAAAACCTCTGCATAAAGGGGCGGCAAAATCAGCAAGGCAAGCAGGCCAATCCCCATAAAAAACATTAGGTAAACCAAAACCACAGCTAAGCCGCGTGGAATCTGCAGATTAAACAGACGTTTACCGGACAGGAAATTAACGGCTGGGGCAAGCAGATAAACCAGAATGCCGCTGAAAACAAAGGGCAACAGCACCTCGTGAATCATATAAAGAACCAGCGCAAGAACCGCAAAAAAGCCCGTTGCGACCCAGCGTTTGAGTTTAGGATTCATCAGAATGTCCGCTTTCTCTTTTAGCCCCAGAACAAGTCAGGTAGTTTTTTAAAGTATAGCATCAGGCGGGGAGGGGACTGGAGAGGGTTATGGGTTTTGGGTTATGAGTTGTGAGTTAAAGAAAACGGCGTTCAGCAGAGGACCAGCCGGGGAGCTTATTTAGACGTTGGCGCCAGTCGGGGCCTAAGTTGAGTTGAGCAGCAAGTTGTTCAGCCTGATGCCATTGCTGATTAAGCAGTTGGGCTCGCAATAACTGTAGGCCGACGGGGCGTGTAGGCTGTTCAGCATAAACTTGTTCAAGGAGAGTCAGGCCGTTTGGCAAACGTCCTTCAACCAGTGCCAGTCGGGCTTCTAAAATGGCAACTTCAGCATCAGGTACACCCTTTTGACGCAGCTCTGCAAACGCAAGTTTGGCCTGTGGGTAACGACCGAGCCAGAACAGGGCATAAGCCTCATAAAACCAGCCTTCGGGGCGCTCAGGCCAAAGACTGGTCAACTGACGGCTTGGCTCCCAGGTGCCTTCCACTTCATCTAATTGCAGCAAAAGATGAATGCGCTGAATCAACAATCTGGCGCCTGTATCGTCAATTAAGCCCGTTAAGGCATAAGCCTGGCTAGATTGTTCAAGGGCCGTCAATGCCTCTGCCAAACGCCCTAAGGGAATCAAGGCCCAGGCGCGATATTGCCAGAGTTCACAGAGTCGATTGGGTTCAAGCGTCTCAGCTAGTTCTTCGTCAATCAGCCGCAAATACCAGACTGATTTGCTTTTGAGCTGTTCTGGATCAGGTATCCGATGCTGAAGCAGCAATTCAGGCGCATAAATATCCACCATCTTGGGGTCATCACTGACCACCTGCTCATGAATCCGACCAGCAAATTTGACCCCAGGCCAGCGCCGAAACAACATCCGCTTACTTAAAGGAGTTTGCCCAGGTGACTGATTGAGTCCATAAATCGCCACCGGCCCAGCGGGCAGCTCATGTAGACGAGGCTTAAGTTCTTTGAGCCAGTTCTGAGCGCTTTCACTCAAGGTTTCATCTGCATCCATCACAAAGACCCAATCAGACTTGACCTGCTCTAAAGCATAATTACGCGCCTGACTAAAATCATCACACCACTGAAAATAATAAATATTCTCGGTAAATCTAAACGCCACGTCAAAAGTCTTATCTAACGAGCCCGTATCCACAATGACAATCTCATCAACCAACTCTTTAACAGACTCCAAACAAGCCCCCAGAGTCTGCTCAGCATCCCGAACAATCATAGCCAAACCCAGCGTCTGTCTCTTTCCCCCGTCTTTATAACTCACCACTCAAAACCCACCACCCACCACGCGCGCGTCAGCGCGCATAATCTGTCGCTTGAATCTCACGAATGACCGCCACTTTAACCTGCTGGGGGCCCTGCATTTCCTGGCTAATTGCACGGGCAATTTCACTCGCTAAAGGTCGTACACGGTTTTCGGGCACTTCATCTGGGTCAACCATTACGCGCACCTCTTTGCCGGCTCGCAAAACCCAGGCACGGGTCACACCCGTAAAGCCCAGGGCGATTTTTTCAAACTGGCCTAAACGCTGAACATGTTTAGCTAGCTGTTCACTGCGGGCGCCGGGTCGAGCGGCAGAAAGGGTGTCTGCAATCTGAACCAGAACCGCTTCTACACTCGTTGGTTCTTCTTCGCCATGATGGGCCGCAATTGCATGCAGCACAGCCTCTGACTCGCCACAACGTCGCGCCAGCTGAACACCCAACTGGGTATGGCTTTCGGTGCTTTCAGCCCCGGTCAGCGCTTTGCCTAAATCATGTAATAAGCCACCCCGACGCGCAATTTCAACATCAGCATGAAGCTGACGGGCCAGTTCAGCAGCCAATAAAGCCACTTCCACAGCATGATTTAACACGTCTTGACCAAAGCTACGGCGATAATGCAGCTTACCAAGCGTTAGTAAAATCTCAGGGGGCAGCCCGTGTACACCGGCACGCACAGCGGCGTCTTCACCTAAACGCGGCAATTCAGCGTTTAAAGCTTTTTCCTGACGTTTTACTTCTTCGTCGATGCGGGCAGGGTGCAGGCGATTGTTTTCAATCAGTGAAGTTAAGGTGCGGCGGGCTAACTCACGGCGCCAGGGATCAAAACTTGAAATCCAGACTGACGGACTTTCATCATCCAGACTAAAATCAGCGCCAGTAGCAGCCTGCAAAGCTTGAACCGTGCGGCCTTCTTTGCCGATCACCCGACCTCGCCAGCTGGTATCAGGCAGATCAAGACAAAACGCCATTTGCTCACGGGCATGATTAACCGCCACTCGCTGCACAGCACGCGTCAGGACTTCCTGGCTCAGCTCGTCCCGCCGGGCTTTAAGCTGTTGCTCATGGTCACGTAATTCAAGGCTGACTTCAGTGGCTAAATCTGTGCGCAGCCGTTTAAAGAGCTCTTCACGAGCAGCTTCAGGACTGAGCCCGGCAAGCTGTTCACGAGCTTGATTTAAAGCCGTTTGCTCTGCTTCTAACTGAGCGCGCAAAACCTGCTGAGCCTGAATCTCTGAGTCAAACTGAGATCGTTCTTGCTCTAGATTCTGTTGCTGCTGTTTAATTTCAGCTTGCTCTGTATCTAAACGTTCCCGTTCAGCCTGCCAGCGTTTTTTAAAGTCAGCTTCACTTTGTTCGCGCAGCTGACGACGCGCTTCAGACAATTTATTGCCATAGCGCTGGTCCAGCACAAACCAAAGAATGCCGCCCGTTGCAACATATGCAACGCCCAGCAACACCAGAATCAGAATATTTTCCACAGATTTTTACTTAGCTAAACTGAGCCATCAGAGATTCTTCAAGCTCAAAGTTAGACCAGACATGCTGAACATCATCATGTTCTTCCAGTAAATCCAGCAGCTTAAATAGCTTTTTAGCCACATCGTGCTCACCCACGCTAACGGTGTTAAGCGGCACATAGCTGATTTCAGAAGAATGAAGCTCTTGATTGCCAAGCGACTTCATAACCGCTTCAAAGTCTTCAGGACTGGTCAGAATTTCAACTTCATCCCCGTCTTCACGGACATCTTCAGCACCAGCGTCGGCCACTTCTAAAAAGAAGCTATCGAAATCTTCAACCGCGTCGAGGCGAATCACCCCTTTGCGCTGAAACATCCAGTTCACCGAACCGGTTTCACCGAGGTTGCCATCACACTTATTAAAATACGAGCGCACATCACCCGCGGTGCGGTTGCGATTATCGGTCAGGGCCTGAATCATGACCGCGACGCCACCAGGGCCGTAGCCTTCGTAAACAATTGTTTCAAAGTTTGAGTCATCAGCACCACCGCCAAGGCCTTTTTGAATCGCACGGTCAATATTGTCATTGGGGACACCGGCTTGTTTGGCACGAGTGACCGCTGTGCGCAGACGGAAGTTGCCTTCTATATCGCCGCCGCCGCCATCACGTACAGAGACAGTAATTTCACGGGCCATTTTAGTAAAGACAGCGCCTCGCGCCTGATCGTTGGCCCCTTTTTTGCGTTTGATCTGGGACCATTTGGAATGTCCGGCCATGGGGTTCCTTTCAGCTGGCTTATAGATTTTAAAAGTAATTACAACTTGTTTTGCTCGTTCTGGGCTATCCGGATTCAAATCGGGCCGTCAAGATGGCGAAATTGGAATATCAGATAGCTTATTTCGGTACGAACTTAGCGTATAATGCATAGGATTCCAGCAATCCCCGCAAGGGGTATTCTAACAAATCGACACCCGGATTTTCACAAGGAGCATTTCCAATGACCACCTCCACCTCTCCGGAGACCGGCGCCCTGCCTGCCCAGGAAGCCCCCATCGACGCTGCAGACGGACACGGCAAACTCTTCCGCGACGCCCGCAACCGTCTCAACAAAGCGATTCAGTATTTTCCGATTTCGCCTGACGTCGAAGAACAGCTCAAGTATCCTAAATCCTCACTCGCTGTCAGCGTAGTGATCCGCATGGACAACGGTTCGCGCCGGGCCTTTAAAGGCTTCCGCGTCCGTTACGACGACAGCCGCGGCCCCACCAAAGGCGGGATCCGCTATCACCAGAGCGTCAACCTTGACGAAGTCATGGCCTTGGCTTTCTGGATGACCTTTAAGTGCGCAGTTGTCGGCGTGCCATACGGCGGCGCCAAAGGCGGCATCTGCGTCGACACTAAAGAACTCAGCAAAACCGAGCTTGAGCGCCTGAGCCGCACTTATATCGAGCAGATTGCCGATATGATCGGCCCTGAAGTGGATATTCCTGCCCCCGACATGTACACCAACGAAATGGTGATGGGCTGGATGGCTGATCAGTACAACCGCATCAAACGCGGCAAGTACCCCGGCGTGATCACCGGCAAACCCTTAGCGCTCGGCGGCTCACTGGGCCGTACTGACGCAACTGGCCGTGGTGGCGTCAACGTTCTGCGCCGCCTCGAAGAGCATCTGCAGATCATCCCCGAAAAAACCACGGTTGCAGTCCAAGGCTTTGGTAACGTCGGTTATCACTGCGCCCGTCTGCTGCATGATGCCGGTTATAAAATTGTTGCAATCAGCAATTCTGAAGGCGGCATCTATGATCCATCAGGCATCAATCCCTACCCCATGAAAGAATGGGAGCAGACCCATAAAGAAGTCCTGGCTGGTGGCCCCACGCTTGGCGGCAAGCATCAGGTGATCTCTAACGAAGATCTGCTCAAGCTGCCTGTTGATGTTCTGGTTCCGGCTGCGCTGGAAAATCAGATCACCATTAACAATGCCCATGAAATTCAGGCCCGGATTATTCTTGAGCTCGCCAACGGCCCCACCACAACGGGCGCTGACGTGATCCTGGAGCAAAAAGGTATCACTGTCATTCCTGATATTCTGGCCAACGCCGGCGGTGTTACGGTCAGCTACTTCGAATGGACCCAGAACCAGACAGGTTATTACTGGGAAGTTGAAGAAGTCAACGATCGCCTGCAAAAAATCATGGAAAAAGCCGCGGTCAACGTCTGGCAGACCATGAAAGAGCATAAATGCGATATGCGCACAGCTGCTTACATTGAAGCCCTCAAAAAGCTCAGCGAAGCGATCGAAGCTCACGGTACCCGTTATTACTTTAATCTGCCCTAAAGTAGCAAAGAGCGAGTAGCTGGTGGCTTGTTGCCAGTAGCTCCCAAAGGCAATTTATACAAAGCGCCCGGAGAATAAACATCTCCGGGCGCTTTTTGTGTGACAGTGTACTTAGCTGGTTCAGTTATCTTAAATTTTGCCTTTCGCGACTAGCGACCAGCTACAGGCTACCCGCTACTTCAACAACGGCGGCGGCGCTTCGCTCCGTTTACGAAAGTCTAGTGAGGCTGAGTTCATACAGTAACGCAGGCCCGTTGGCTTGGGCCCATCGTCAAAGACATGACCCAAATGCCCCCCACAGCGAGAACAGTGAACTTCTGTTCTGACTGTAAACAGGGTGTTATCTGCTTTTGTGCCGATAGCATGGCCGTCTACCGGCTGATAAAAGCTCGGCCAGCCCGTGCCAGAATCATATTTATGTTTGGAGTCATAGAGTTTCTGGCCACAGGCCCGGCAATAATAAACCCCGTCTTGTTTATTTTTGTCATAAGCATTGCGAAAAGGCCGCTCGGTGCCGTGTTCGCGCATCACATAAAAACTCTCAGCTGGCAGCAGGCGTTTCCATTCTGCTTCACTTTTAACAAGTGTTGTTTGGGTTGCAGCATGAGCAGCTGTTGCGTCATGCTGATGTTCGTCGACTCCAGGCTGTTTACCGTCTTTTGGTGCACAGGCGATTAACAGACCGCCTAATAGCGTTAGCATCATTGCTATTTCAAGCCATCTACCCATAAGACTACCTCCAGATGCATTTAGCCTATCATCTGACCCCCCTTTCAGTCTGTCGGGTAAGCGACAAAATTGCCGGATCTGTCCAGATGTCTAAAATATCTACACTCTTTACAACCACTTAAACAAAAGCGATAAAGCTTGGGTTGTTTTTTATCGCTTCTTATCACTTGCCGGGGTGCAATTTTAGCTCTGTTAATTTATGCTATGCATAAGCTGGCCCTAACAGGCTTGCAAGCACAGATGCATTCTTGGACACAAACGCACAGGCCAGACAGGCTACAGGGAGGAACTGGGTAATGAGTAGTGATGCTAACGGTCCCGTCGAAACGACGGAAGGAAGCAGCAACGAGCTGCAGAATATGTCCCCAAGCTTCCGTGAAGACGAGCATAATCTTGCCGTTGATACTGAAGCTGAAGGCGGCAGCGAAGGTGATCTGGCCCTGATTTCTGAACACTTTTCCGAAAGTGAGTCAGTTGACGACACGGTTGATGACCTGGAAGATGATGATTTTTATGATGCTGGTGAATCATATGCTGACGATGGCTTTGATGAGTATGGCGGCGGTGACAGCGGCTTTTAAACATCCGCATCTAAACATCTAAGTTTTAAGTTTTGACAGGGCAGGTAATACCTGCCCTGTTACGCTTTTTTTTGGGGTTATGCGCTTTAAAGCCAGCACGATGTTAAAATGTGTCCAACTATCTGACTAACTTTGACTTGTTTGACTTAATAAAGGGACCAGGAGCTTTTTGATGGAAACAATGATGATTCAGGGCGTTGAACTGATTTTGTCCCAGCCCACCCAAATGGATTTTAAGTGGGTTGGCAATAGCGAAGTCAAACGCCAGCTTGAAGCCTCCTGGCTGATTTTGTCAGAGCAAGATCTGCCAATGAATCCGCGCATTATTGGCAAACCTGGCATTGGTAAAACCACTCTGGCTTATGCTGTTGCGCGCGATTATACCCCTGAAGTGTATATTTTTCAGTGCACCGTTGATACTCGCCCCGAAGATCTGTTAGTTACCCCCGTTATCAGCTCAGGCCAGCAGATTCGATATCACGCAAGCCCTCTGGTAACCGCCATGCTCAGAGGCGGAATCTGCATTCTTGACGAAGGCAATCGCATGGGCGAAAAAAGCTGGGCTTCTTTGGCGCCACTGCTTGATACCCGCCGTTATGCTGAAAGTATTGTCGCTGGTGTTAAAATCCCGGCTCATGCTAACTTCCGTCTTGCTGTCACCATGAACGAAGACGCCAGCACGTTTGATGTCCCGGATTATATTCAGTCGCGCCTGCAGCCCCAGATCGAAGTGGGTTTTCCATCCCCTGACGAAGAGCTTGAAATCTTGCAGGTCAATCTGCCAAATGCGCCAGAAGAAGTGCTGAGATTAGTTGGTGAATTCCTGCAGCGCGGGCATGAAGAAAATAAAGCTTACACCACCCGTGATGGTGTCAATATTAGCCGTTATGCAGTGAAGCTCATGCACCTGGATCAAAGCCTTCCAACAAGCGATGCGGTTGAACAAGCTTTAGTGCAGGTATTAGACGAAGCAGCTCATGCTTTTTTTGTGGAAAACTGTCTGGAAGTTCCTGAATCAGTCCTGCAGCCTTTAGAACTCTTGCTGCTTAATGCCACTGATCGACTGCAGCTGAGTTTTGACTCTCAGGTGCTTGATGAACTTGATCCTTTTGAGAGCAGTGAAGACTTTGAAGCCTCTCTGCAGATTGAATTTGAAGATCCGTTTGACTCAGATCTGGATGAAGATCTTGACGAAGCGCCCGAAAAAACAAGCTCATCAGCTTTAACTCAGCCTGTGGATAACCCTGTGGATAAGTCCAAACTTGAAGCATCTGATTTGACTCCGCCAAAAGATAAAAAAACCGATCCCAATTTGTCTGACAGCCCTGATAAGGATCAGAAAAAACCGTGAGTGAACTCAGCTGGGGCCCGATCACCTGCGTCCCCTCTTTTCACAACCGGATTCAGTTTGCCCGTGAAGTCCGGCGGGTCTTTGGCGACTTACAGCCTGACGTTGTCGCAATTGAGCTGCCGGATATCTATTATTCAGATATTCTGCAGGGCATTGAGCGCCTGCCGCGACTGAGTCTGCTTTGTTTGCAGCAGCAAAGCAATAGCTTTAGCTATATTCCGATTTTCCCCAACGACTCGATGATTGAGACTTTGCGTTTAGCGAGAGAAAACAAACTGCCCGCAGCCTTAATTGATCTGGCGGTTAAAGACTATAGCATCAACTGGCAACCCATGGCGGTGCCGGATGATGAAGCAATCAACACACTTGGACTTGAAGGCTTTTACCAGGCTGTTATGCCCCATCTGCCTCTACCAGAAAGCACAGGCCCTGACGCTCGGCGTGAAGCCCATATGGCAGCCCGCTTACGCGATCTGGCAACACGTTTTGAACGGATTTTATTTGTCTGCGGCATGACCCACTGGCAAGCGATTAAACGTCATCTTGAGCAGGGCACAGGTGAAGCCAGCCATCATATGCTGGAAAGCGTCAAAGCACCTTTTTTAGCTAAACTAGGCCCCAAAGCCCGGCCTGTCATGCTCGAAGAAATGCCTTATCTGGTGCTGCATTACGAACTGTCGCGCCGCTTTCAAATTGCTTATTCTAAAGAGCGCCTCCTGCGCAAACTTGTCCAAGAAGCGCGGAATGCCCCGGCTTTAAAAGAAGAGTTCTATTCTCCGCGCGAGCTTTTAAATGTGCTCAACTATGCCTATAAACTCGCTGTGACTGACAAACGTGTATCACCTGATCTGTTTAATCTGGTTTTGAGCTGTAAACAGACTCTCGGCGATGACTTTGCGATTGAAGTTTTAGATCGCGCCAGAGCCTACCCTTATGAAGACGATCAGGATATGCCTGAAATTGAATTTGACCCGGCCCAGCAGGCTTTCTGGATGGCTGACAAATGGATAACCCTCCAACGCCGACTGCCGCTGCCACTTGATAACGAAAGCAAACATGACTGGCAGCAGCTTAAAATCAAGCGCAAAAAACAGGACAAAATCCCTGAAGGTTACTCACCGCTCTGGTTCTTCTTTGGCTTTTATTCACATGTGCCTGAAGACCTGATTTTAGAAGGCTTTATTGATCGGCTTGAAGATAAACTTGCCAGTGAGCCGATGGCCCAGGATGTGCGCTTACATGAATTTAGCGGCAGCCTGATGGATGGTATCGATATGCGCGAAACCATCCGTCACTATCCGCTGGGCAAAATCTATGTGCGCGAACAAATCAGCGCGCTCCAGCCTATTGGCGCCTGGATTTTAATTTTTGACGAGGATCTGGCTTATCAGCGCTATCCCTGGATGATGTCTTTGTCAGCTGAACATCACAATGAATCAGACATCGCCTTTTATGCCAGCAACCCAGCTATGCACCCGGTTACTCGCGATATTATCCGGGCTGAATACGGCGCTTTGCTTTGCATCAAGCCCGCTTTACCACCTGAACAAAAACTCGACTGGTCCGACCTTGATATTGACGAAGACCTGCGCAAAGAGCATCTGATTCGCCTGGCCATCCAAAACAGCCCCCGCCCTGGCATCCTCTATTTTGCAGCAGAGCCCCCAGACCCCTATTATTTTGATCTGGCCAAATCGCAAAACAAGCGCCTTTTTCATCTCCCTTTAGAGCGCATCAGCAAACGCCATCTCAAGCGCATCCAGCGCTTTCACCTGCTCAGCCGCCGCGATGTAAGAAAAAATGCCGGGGATTATATTTAGGGCTATGGGCCGTGCAGGCTAAAACTCTGAGCGGCTCTGAAAGCTGCTGGATGAATAAGCGCCAAGCATCTTGAGCAAAGCCCTAGCATCCCATGCTCCGCATTCCCCATGTACGGGCATCGTTTAAGTTGCCTGCTATTCTTATGCCATCTCTTTGCCCGCCAGCTCTCTTAAAACCCAACCCCCAAAACCCACTACTCTTTTACATCTTTTCTATTCCCTACCCTATGCTTTCTCAATACAGCTTTTGCTAAAAATAAAGCTAATACAGCTGAATAGAACAGGAGGACGGCCATGAAAGCCACCGTCAATTCCCCTAAAAATCAAACTTCTCTACAGACGCCGCAATCAAATAAAATACGGATTCGCTGGATGGCGCGCCGTCTCAAAACGCAGCAACACCTCCAAACCGTCTCTGATCAAGACTCTGACAAAGAACCAACCCAAGCCTTATCACTGGCTCTGGCCAAAGAGTTAAAAGCCGCTCAACGTCTCAATCAGCTCCGTCATAATCAGCTTAGCGCACTGGTCAGCGAACGCTGGCAATTAGCCCAGGCTAAACAGGAACTTCAGCTTAAACATCGCAGCCTCAGACGCGCTCAGACCCAATTGCTTAAAGCTCGTTTATCAAGCTGGCTAAAAAGCTTTAAACAGCTCAGCCTGCCCAAATTTCCTAGTCTGCGCAAATCTGCTAAGGGCCCACTCCAAAAACAGCTTTCTAAACTGACGCCGATTGGTCAGGGCATTTTAATCTGGGGCTTTAGCGGCATGGCTGTGTTCGGTCTTGGCATGCTGATTGTGCGTCTGCGCCGTCGGGCAGCTGAGCAGCAGGCCCTGCAAGACATGCAGCAGGATAATCAGCTGAGTGTGGCTCGCCCTCTAACAGCAGCAGCAGTCAAAACTCCCAATAAACTCTGGCGCTAACCCCTATAAAACCTGACTAAAACCTGACTAAAGCCAGGCTCAACCCAGGACAAACACGGGCTGAAACACCAGACTCTCTTTGCTGCCAACCCTGATTCAGGGGATAATGCCCTATCTGATGAACAGTCACATGCTTACGCGTTTAATGATCTGCCTGCTGCTTTGGAGCTGGATGACCCCTGTCTGGGCTCAGAATCTACAGCCCGCGCTTGAACAGGCCCAGCCCCAGCTTGGCTTTACCCGTGTTCCACCAGAAGAAGCCCCTGTCCGCGAGCCAGACGCAACTTATCCTTTAGGCCCTGGTGATCAGGTCAGTCTGCTGATTTGGAATCAACACATCAACCTCGCTTATGACCTGACAGTAAATCCACAAGGTGAAGTATTAGTCCCGCGCTTAGGAGTGTTTAGCGTCAATGGCCTGACTTTAGCCAAACTTGAACAGGATGTGCTGACGCGAGCAATGAGCCTGCAGCGTGAAACGGTTCAGGTCAGGGTTTTACTGCGTCAAATCCGCCGTGTCAGAGTTTTAATTACTGGCTACGTTGCGCGTCCAGGCTATTATCAGGTCTATTGGGGCACCCCCTTATTAGAAGCCCTGCGCCGGGCCGGTGGTGTTCGCGACAATGGCTCAGTGCGACAACTGCGACTGAGCTCTTCAAGTAACAATCAGCCCCGCCTGATTGATTTATTTGACTTTCACTTTGACGGCATACCTGCCGCCAATCCTTTATTAATCGGTGGTGAGCAGATTCATGTACCGCCCGTTGAGCGCCGTGTCGCTGTATTAGGTGAAGTTCAGCAGCCCGGTGTCTATGAAGTCCTGCCCGGTGACACAACCGCCGATTTATTGCGCTGGGCCGGCAGCCTTAAACCAACAGCTGACCCCAGCGGAATTCAGCTCTGGAGCGGTGGTCTGGATCGTGGCGGTGAAGCCAGCTTACAGCCAGCCGCAGCCAGCACCAGCTTACAAGGCGGTGACGTAATTTATGCTGGTGCCCGCAAACTGGCGATCACCGAGCAGAATCTTTTAGTTCAAGGCATGATTCGTCAGCCTGGCCCGCAGGGCTGGCGGCGCGGCATGAGCCTGCTTGACGCTATTGAACTAGCCGGTGGGGCCCAGCCCACAGCAGATCTAGGTTCAATCCGCATTAGCCGCATGAACAGCGAAGGACGTCGTGAGCTGGTTGTGAATCTTCAGGCTTTTTTGAGCGGTCAAAACCCGGCGGGCAACCCCGAACTTGAGCCTGATGATGTGATTAGCGTGCCGGAAAGTTTCTTTGTGATTCGCAATATCACTGAGTTAACCACACTTGTCATCAGCGCATTGGGGATTGTCAGCGTTGTGATTAATCTAAGCCGTGGCGGGCAGTGATGCAAAGCAGCCCGTTTATCAGCTATCTGCGCATGTTACAGCGCTATGCCCTGTTAATTTTACTGACAACTGTGATGGGCGTTGGCCTTGCCCTTTGGCTACTGTTAAACGTTGTTAAACCCGTGTATCAGTCAGCAACCAGCTTGATTGTAGTTGAACAGCGCAGCAGTGGCTTAAGCGGCATGTTAACCCAGATTGAAGATGAGCTTGAATCTCTGGGCCCGCTAAAAAATCTCGCTCTGCAGGGCAACTCACGCTCATCAACCAGTGATCTGATCAGTATTCTGCGCAGCCGCAGTTTAACCGAAAAAGTGGCCGCCAGCCTGCCTTTACGCATGTTGCCAGAAGTCCAGCTGATGTTAGATAAAGCCAAAGCAGGCACTGAAGATCGTCTGCTTGTTGAGTATCTGCAAAAACAAACCCGGATTTTGCCGCCTGACAGCCAGGACGGCACCCTGCGCATTCGTGTCAGACTGTCTGATCCAGATTTAGCTGCGCGCGCCGCCAACCATTATGTCAATGAACTGAAAACCTATGTAGGCCTATTAATTAATAAAGAGCAGGGCAAACAGCTTAATTATCTGGATACTCAGCTACATAAACTTGAACGTGAATTAGCTGATTCTGAAAGCAGCTTGCTGCGCTTTCAGCAGCGCAATCGCACCATTGCGCTGGATGAAGAAGTTAAACAGCTGATTACCCAGATTGCAGAGCTTGAAGCCGATGAACTGTCAGCTCAGGCGGCCCTCCAAGATGCCCAGGCCCGTGAGCGGCAATTAGATCAAAGTGCGCTGGAACTCTCACCCGAAGCCCCTGCTACCCGCCGTGAAATTGAGCTAAATGTAGCGGGCTTACAAGAGCGAAAACAGACTTTGACTAGGGCCCGTCAGCGTTATCAGCGTCTCTTAACGGGACTCCCCGCTCAGGCATTAGAATTGGCCCGCTTAGAGCGCCAGCTCAATCTTAAAAATCGCCTCTATCTGCTATTGCAGCAACAGGCCCAGGCCAGCCGACTGGAAGCAGCTCGCTCGGTTGAACTGTTTAGAGTATTAGATCCTGCTCAGGCGCCTTTGGCACCGGTCTATCCGGTAAAAGGGCTGTGGCTGGCTGTTTCAGCCGTTTTATCTTTAGCCCTTGGCATTCTGATGGCGTCGATTCTGGACTTTTTGCGCAGCCTGCGCCGCCCTGAACAGGCACAGGCTCTGGACAACACAGAACATGTGCCAGCGCCTTCACCAGAACGACCTGAGCATTAGCAGAAAAATCCTAACGCTGCAGACGCGCCTTGAGTTTATCCGTCAGCTGCGATAACATCTTGAACTTCCCAAACACTAACTCTGCTGCTGTAATCGGTTGAATCGGGTCAATAAAATGCAGGCGGTACTGAATCATAAACAGTGCGTTCCAAAGCAGTAACAGACCAAGAACGCCAGCACAGGCCCAGCGACTTAGTTTATGACGTGCAGCAGACTCTAATAAAGCCGCCAGACCACAGGCAAAAATCAGGCCACAGCTATCAAAGCGCCGCATCCCAAACGAAGCGCCACCCCCAATATCAGCTGTCACCGCGGCATTTACATACCACATCAGCGCAAAAGCAGCTGTTAAGGTCAAACCCTCAAACAGCGCACCAGCCTGGCGGCGGCGAGTATATAGACTTAATCCAATCAGACTTAACGCGGTAAGCGGTGTCCAGCTGATTAGACCATGCTGCAGGGTAAACAGGATATTTAAGAGCTGGGGATGGCTCCAGTCCATAAAATGGGAGCCCTGCGGAATCGTCAGCCAGGTGCCCAGATTGATGCGCCAGAACAGCAGCTGCGGGAAAAAACCCATTAAAGCGACAAGCCCAGCCTGCAGCAAGCGCAAGAGTTTGGCTTTGGTGATCGGAGAGCGAAACAGCAACACAGGCAGACAGGCCAGCACAAAGACCAGATTCTGCCAGCGCACCAGCACCATTAGGGCAGTGGCTAAACCTAACTTCCAGCCTGGTACAACTTCTTCATTCAGTTCTGGCTCACGTAAGGCCAGAGTAAAAAACCAGCTGGCTGCAAACATCGAGCAGGCATGTGACATAGAGGGCTCAAACAACAGATAATAAACTAAAAAGCCCCCACTAACCGTAACCAGCGTTGAGGTCAGGGCTCTGGCTTCACCAAAGCGCCGACTTAAGAATCTATAAATCAGCCATAAACCCATCGCACCATAGGCCAGACTGCCCAGACAGACTGCAGCTTCTTCAAAATAGCTATAGCCGTCCAGCGGTAAATGAACACCTGTTAAAACCAGCAGTCGGACAATTAAATGCCCAACTATAAAAAACGGTAGCCACAGTAAGGACGTGCCAATGGCATAAGAATAATTCAGATGAGGCGCATCACGCATCTGAATTTCGACTTCAGCCACTGAAGGCAGCGAGGCATTATAAAGCGCAATTTCACTGCTGATATTGAAATTGCCTTCTAACAGCGCTGAGCGCAGATAAGCAAAGTAATAGATGCCGTCACTGCCTAATAAATGCCCATCTGCCCGCGGAACAGCAATTAAAGCCAGTTGCAGCAAGGCCAATAATCCAATAAAAGCCCCAAGCCAGCGTCCTGCAGGTTGACCTAAGAATCTGGCTGGCTGGGTTTGATGTGGGGTGTGAGACAAATTAAAAGACACACATGACTCCAGATAGCCCAGTATACCCCAGCAGAGCTCGTATTCATGCCGTTTCACCCCCCAAATCTGTTATGATAGCCACACCAATCGAGAGTCTTGCAGCTCAGACAAGGAGCCTTATTTATGCCATTGCCTACTCAAGTCCAGATCGTGGAAGTGGGCCCACGTGACGGTCTTCAGAACGAAAAACAGATTTTACCGACAGAAGCTCGGATTCAGTTAATTGACAAACTGTCCGCCAGCGGCCTGCAAACCATTGAAATTGGCTCCTTTGTGCGTCTCGATAAAATCCCAGCCCTGGCCAATACTGAAGACGTTGCAGCCGGAATCACTCGCCGAGCAGGGGTCAACTATACCGCTTTGGTTCCCAATGAAAAAGGCTTGTCCAGAGCACTTGAAGCCAAGCTGCCTGAAATTGCCGTTTTTATGTCTGTTACTGACAGCCATAGCCGCAGCAACACCAATCGCAGCACAGCTGAAGCCCTGGCCACTTATCCGCCGTTAGTTAAACAAGCGCTGGATCAGGGCTTACGCGTCCGAGCTTATCTGTCGACCGTGTTTGGCTGCCCTTATGAAGGTGAAGTGAAACCCGAACAGGTCAGACCGATTGTTGAAGCCCTGGTTGAAATGGGGGTTTATCAGATTTCACTGGGTGACACAATTGGCGTGACCAACCCGCTGGCGGTTCAGCGTTTGCTTGAATATCTTGGTGAACGTGTTTCACTCGACACACTTGCGCTACATTTTCACGATACCCGCGGCACGGCTTTAGCCAATGTACTGGCCGGCCTGCAAATGGGCGTGACCACTTATGATTCAGCGATTGGCGGTCTGGGCGGCTGCCCGTACGCACCAGGCGCTTCAGGCAATCTCGCCACTGAAGATCTGATCTATATGCTGCATGGTATGGGCATTGAGACAGGTGTCAATTTAGATGCCCTGGTTGAGATTAATCAGTTTCTCTCAAACCTGTTCCAGCGCCAGTTAATGAGTAAATATTCGATCTCTCGCTTAAGCACTTAAGCCTCCATATTTTCCAGCAAAGAGCCAAGCAGGTGCATTCTGCTTGGCTCTTTGCTTTTAAGCTTGCACATCATATTTATGTCAGACATTTAAATGACACATTGAGTTTTTGGTTACAAAATATCGCTATTTTTTAACTAAATTTATCAGAGAGACTTCTTTACAACAACGATTTTTAAATTAATAATTATTGTAATTATAAGATCTCAACTTAGCTTGACAAGCCATACATAAATAAAGTTTAATTTATTCCACAAAGAACCAACTGTTATTGAACAATCTTAGTAAATCCTAAGATTAAACTTTCTCCTAGCCTTTATTCACCTGTTTTTTTAAGTTTATAATTCTTTGTCGCATTTTAAAAATGACAAATTTTACTTTTATTCCCGTTTGTGAAGTTTGTCTGTGGGGAGTCTAGTTCATGCTTCGTCATAGTCGTATCGCGAGCCAGCGAGGAGCTGCTCTGATTCTTGTCTTACTTCTGAGCAGTCTACTCATGGTTTTAGTTTCAACAGGGCTTACAATGTCCCGCAATGCCAATCGAAACATCACTGAAGTGTTCAGAACAGAAGGCCAGGTTGGTAATATTGCTCAAGCAGGCTTACAAGATGCCGTTGCCTGGTTCAAACGCCATCAGCCAGTCAAACAAGATACCTGCAAAGATGGAGCGTTTAACCCCGTCTTTGACATTAACCCTGATCTTTCCGAAACAGACGATGCAAGCATCGGCATTGTTAGAGATATTCAGCTTAAAGAAAACATCTATGGCCGCTATATCGTCAAAAAACAGCCTTGTAATCAACCCGAAGACCCAAATGCCGTTCACGATATTACAGCGGTTAGAGGTAAAAGCTCCACCAATCCACCTCCAACCAATTCCGACAAAACGCTTAAAGGTGAAGGCGCAGTCT
>CAJYHH010000481.1 GCA_913773825.1 Candidatus Sericytochromatia bacterium
CACCGCAGCTGGCCAGCAGCAGCGATGAGCCAGCTAAAATTGCTAAAATTGCCTTTTTTACTGATGTATTCATATGTATATCTTAAACCTCAGCAGGCTTTCAGGTCAGCGGGATACCTGGCCTGAAAACCGCTTCTGGTATTAAAAGCCTATAAGCTTTTTTAAAGCTTAAGCGCTGTTGGGTTTAATCAACAGCTGTTATTCAGCTTCGGTTTCAACCGCAGAGCTGAGGCCAACATCAAACATCAGGCGATCATAGCTGGGGCCGCCAAAGATCGGCAGATTGACCAGCGAGGGGTTGCGCCAGCGCTGAACAAACGTCTCAGCACTGAGTTCACGATAAGACTGAGAATTACTTTCATGGAAAATAATCGTGTTGCGAGTGGCGTTGTAGCCCACAACCAGCACATAGTGCTCCCAGTTTAGGCCGCCAAAATCCAGAAGGACAATCACCGGGCGACCCAGACGAACTAACTCAAGCAATAGCTCAAGTGAGCCTTCGCGGTAACCCTGGGCATACAGACCTTTAGCTTGCAGATAGCCCTGCAGCGCACTGTGACTGGTGCCGAGATTAAGTGGATTACTTTCATTGACGACCTGCTGGTAGTCAATATCGACACCCCAATACTGGAGAATCATCGTCGCTACGGCCTGGCCGCAGGTATTGTCTTTGCCCTGTTTAACAAAGGGCACGCCCGAAATATACACATCGCCCTGGCGATTGCTGGTCAATTTACCGGGACCGGGTTTGCTCTGGGCTTGCAGCCGGAAGCGGCTGAGGCTGTTATAGGAAAGACTGCTGCTATTCTGAGTTGGAACCATTGGCGGAGAGCAGGCGCCAAGCAGCAGGGTCAAAGAAATGGCTATCCCAAGCAGATAGCTGGCGGAGCGAGGGGACCGAATCATGGAGAACCTCATTTGCCTTTGAGTATCACGAGTCTCACAGGTATCAAAGTAAAGTCGTACCTTTGATTGAATCACAGCAGACTACTTAAAGGGAACGCTTTTTTGAACCCGCCCTAAAATTTCAGTTTTTAGCTCAGAGCAAAAGTATTCTAAGCAAAACCGCGCTAAACAAACCTGACAACAAAAGCTTACAAACCTTAGAATTCACTAAACTCAGTCCAAAGGCCTAATTTCTGATAAAATCAGTCCTTTTTAAATATCGGTTTTTAGTGAATTTTTTCTTTGTTGAGCAGCAGATCTAAACCCCACTGAATGCGCTTTAGGCGGGTTTCGGCTTTTTTGACGTTTTGGATGCGGTAGAGAATCGCGTAGCGATTGACTTTATTGAGAGTATCGAAGTAAGCCTGTGCTTCAGGGTGCTGATCCAGCACGGCCTGAAAGTCTTCGGGGACTTCCATTTTGCTGGGAGAGGCGTAGGCTTTTTCCCACTGGCCATTTTGTTTGGCAACATCAATCATCGCCTGACCAGCAGGTCTCATTTTGCCAGCTTCAGTTAAACGGGCAACATGTTCA
>CAJYHH010000482.1 GCA_913773825.1 Candidatus Sericytochromatia bacterium
CAAACATTTCATTTATCAGGCTTGTTTACAATATAGCACAATTCTTAATATTTCGTAATATTATAATCAACAGTCTTTTCTAAAGGCTCCAGCAGAGCTTCTCAAAAAATCTTTAAAAGGAACTAAACTCTGTTGGCTAACAGGCCCTGTGCTGTGGTCTGAATCTGTTCCCAGGCCGCTTGGACATCTTCGCGCCGGGTTCGGTGTTGGCCCGCAACCAGACGCAGCGTGTAGACGCCATTTAAGCGAGTATGAGTCATAAAGAGCTGGCCGGTTGCATTTAAGCTCGCGAGCAGGTTGGCATTTAAGTCATCCAGCTCAGCTTCAGCGATTTGCTCAGGTTTATAGCGGAAGCAAACCAGATTGAGCGGCACAGGCGCTAGGCGTTCAAAGTCAGGATGGGCATCAATATCATTAGCCAGTTCTTGAACCCAGTTAATTTGATTGCGCAATAATTGCTGGAGTTCGACTAGGCCATAGCTGCGCAGCACAAACCAGAGTTTAAGCGCTCGAAAACGTCGCCCCAGCTGAATCCCCCAATCACGATAATTATTCACTTGCCGGTCAATAGCGGTTTTGAGGTATTCCGGTGTTAAACCAAACGTCTGCTCAAGTACGGCGGCATCCCGCACAAAATAGGCCGAACAATCGAAGTGAGTCAGCAGCCATTTGTGAGGATTAAACACAATTGAGTCAGCGCGCTCAATGCCTTTGGCAAGCTGCTGAAGCTCTGGCAAAATCAGGCCTGATCCGGCATAAGCAGCATCAACATGTAACCAGAGCTGTTCCCGTTCACAAATATCTGCAATTTCAGCCAGTGGGTCAAGGGCCGTTGAACCGGTTGTACCCCAGGCGGCGACGACACAAAGTGGCGTATACCCTGCCTTGCGATCGGTTTCTATCGCAGTTTGCAGAGCTTGAGGCTGCAACGCAAACTCTGAGTCAACAGGGATTTTAACTAAATTAGTGCTGCCCAAACCGGCTATCCTGACGGCTTTTTCAACCGAAGAATGAGCTTCGCTTGATGCATAAACGCGATAACGCTGGCCTGTAAAGCCATGTTCGTTAATACTAAAGCCAGACGCACGTTCACGGGCGCTTAGCAGTGCGCAGAGTGTGGCTGTCGATGCCGTATCCTGTATCACCCCTTCAAAGTGTTTGGGCAGGCCAATGGCTTCACGAAGCCATTCCATCACGCGCTGTTCAAGCTCGGTAGCTGCAGGAGATGTCAGCCAGCTCATACACTGAGCCGCCAAAGCGCTGGTCAGCATTTCACCTAGCAGCGAAGGCGGACTGGCGTTAGCCGGAAAATAAGCAAAAAACGAAGGGTGCTGCCAGTGTGTCATACCGGGCAAAATAATCTTTTCAAAGTCAGCAAAAATCTGCTCAAAAGCTTCAGGCTGATCAGGGGCTAAAGCAGGTAACTGGGCCAGAATCTCACCAGGCTGAGTTTGGGGCGTAACTGAATAATCACCGGTCTGGTCAAGATAGTTGGCGATCCATTCGACCAGATCGTGAGCATGATTACGAAAGGCTTCGGGCTGCATGAAGGGTTCCTTAGAAGTGATCTTCCATGCATGATAGCCCAGGTCGGCAGAGCCGACGTTATGGGTTTTGAGTTTTGGGTTTTGGGTTTAAAGGCAGTTGAAAATACGGAAGATTAAAACAGGGGAGTTAATCTATTCTCTGTACTCTGCCTTTTCTTGACTCAGAACTCACCACCCAAAACCCATAACCGCCGACAAAGTCGGCTCTACAGCTGCCAGTGTCTTTCAACCAGACTTTTGAGCTGGGGATAATTCATGGCACCTGATTGCTGCATCAGGACTTTGCCCTGGCGAAACATCATTAGGGTTGGAACGCCCTGAATGCTGTATTGACGGGCTGCTTCAGGATTATTATCTACATTGATTTTAATGACTTTAAGTCGCCCCCGATATTCTTCGGCGAGTTGTTTAATAGCGGGTTCCATCATGCGGCAAGGGCCGCACCAGGGGGCCCAAAAGTCGACAAGAACAGGGTCATTGCCTTTAATCAGCTCAGCAAACGAGGATTTTTGTGCCTGTGCCATTTTTGCGTTACCTCAATTTCAGCAGGTTTACTTCTAGCCTAGCTGTTCCGCAGCTT
>CAJYHH010000483.1 GCA_913773825.1 Candidatus Sericytochromatia bacterium
CTGTTCGTCAAAAGTATCTCCCGCCAGAATCAGCTGACGCCGCCACTCTGAAATATCAGCATAGTCTTCAGCCAGCATTTTAAGCTCACGCGCAATGAGTCGAATGGTGCTGATTTCATGAATTTCACTTTGCTGTAGCCGCCGCGCAAAAGGTTCAAGCAAAATCCGGCTTTCGGCGCTCAGTCGTAATTGAGCTTGCTCAGGGGGCACCATTTGTTCAATTTTTGGCGTCAGCGAGGCCGAAATCCTGCTGACCAGCGGGAGTTTAAACCAGACACAAGTTCCCTGGCCTGGTTGGCTCTCAAGTTCAATTTGCCCTTGATGGGCCTGGACCACGAGTTTGCAAAAGTTTAAGCCCAGACCGCTGGAAGCCAGTTCTTGAATTTTTCCTGCTTCAAAGCTGGCAAAAGGCTCAAATAATTGAGCCTGATGCTCAGCTGAAATGCCTGGGCCTTGATCCAGAATGCGAAAACACAGATCGGTTTCGGTTACGCTGGTTTCTAGACGGATCACGCTGCCAGTAGGTGCATGGCGAATGGCATTGCTCAGCAGATTGACCAGAACTCTGCGAATCAGTTCGCCATCACATTTTAAGTAATAATAAGCCTCCATGCGCTCAACCATTTCAAGACGCCGCTGACTGGCAAAATATTCAACTTCCCCGATGGCTGCAGACAGCAATTCATTAAAAGGATGCTGACTCAGATTGAGCTGTATCCCGGCTTGGCGAAAGCGACTTGTATCGAGCAGGTTGAGTACCAGTTGCTGCATTTGACTCGCTGCCGCCCGGACTCTGCGCCAGGCCTGAATATTCGGTGTCTGCTGGGCCACAATCACCGCCAGCGGATTTTTTAAATCATGAATAAACATCTGTGAGATGCTTTCTTTAAAGCGGTTTAGCGCTTCGATGCGCTCACTTTGCTCTTTTAACTGGCGAGTGCGCTCTTCGACACGGGCTTCAAGATGTTCAGCCAAGTGGCCCAGAGAAACACTTAAATGCTCTGACTCCTGCCAGACGCGCGTGTAGCGTTTGGCGATCAGCAAAGCCTGACTAAACATAAAAACAATAAAGCCATAAATGATTTTGCCTGGATCGGTGTTAAGCCCTAGGGTAAACATCGAATCGCTGAGGGCGGTAACCGAAACCACGCTCATACCCGCAATAAAAAACCAAGCGCCTTCTTTTTGGTTGCGGGCGGCCTTAATCATGAGACAAAGCCAGAGTGTAAAGTGTGAACTGACCATGAGGCCATTGAGCAGAATACTGGGTGCGTGCAGGGCCGTTGGGAATAGCAGCGTGGCGACAATCAGCGGCAGCATCGCGAGATTGTTTAAACGCCGCCAGGTCGGATACATTTCTTCAGGGAAAAGTTCAGTCAAATACCAGTTGAAAATAATGGGATTTATATAAAGCGTCAGGCGTACCACGAGTAAATTGAGATTAAAATCAGCTAGGCCCAGACTGTTTTCGATTAAATGTAAATAGAGAAAATCATAATAAATCAGGTTTAAAAATCCGTTGAGCCCATACCATATCAGCAGTTTGTCGGGTCTGAGCGCCGCCAGCAAAAAATGATACACAATCATAAATAGCACACAGCCCAGCAAGAGGCAGATCCACATATCGTAACGCACCTGCGCCTGGTCAGCGGTCAGGGCGCGATTTAAAATCAGGGGTTCAACCAGTCCACTATTGAGATAACTGTAATTGCTGACGCGGCAGCGAATGTCGATATCGGCTGTTTTGGCAAAAAACGGAGCAAAGACGTTTTGGCGGGCCGCAACCGGTGCGGCGTTTAAATTTAAACCGCTCTGGCCAATGAGCTGAGGCCCATACCAGCACTGAAAGCGAGTGCTGATTAAGCGGCTTGAAAGCTGGAGCGGCACTTGTAGATCTGAGTGAGCGAGACGAAGCTTTAAACGGTATTCAGCTTCGCCAAAATGAGACTGCCAGAGGGGGAGGTTATCGAGTTTTTCCCAGCGACCTGGAACCTTAATCAGCGTCTGAACACCCTGAACAGGTGGCGTCTGGCTCATCCAAATAAAGCTCCAGTCGCCTTGTAAAGAGATGGCGCCATGGCTGCTCATTGGCCAACTGCGCAGATCTATCTGGCCCTGTCGGACGCGAGGTGGCGATAGGCTGTCAGCTGCTAAAATGGGTTGTTGTGAGCTGAACAGCCAACAGCTGATCAGCGTTAAAACACAGGGCAAAAATAATCTAAAACGTGACATAGGCTTGCCTTAGGTTAACGTCAGGGGGGGCGGGCCTGCAAGGCTTAAAGGCTTAAAAGGGAAACCAGCGTTTGATTCTGACCAAAGCGTGATTTTTTAAAAAGCCCTATCTGTTTATTCAGATAGGGCCTTATCACTTTTTCTAACGAGTTAGGAACAAGTTAGCCCGATTTAACTTGCGTTGGCAGAAGCGTCATCGCCGCTGCTGTCAATGCTGTTGCCTGCCGGATCCAGCACCGTGCTGTCAACCGTGACCATGATATTATCACCCGGCTGGAACAAGTCCGGACGTCCATCTGCGCCCCCGACCGTCAGGCCTTGATTATTGCCTCTGAGTACCCCAGGACTAAACAGGGAGCCCGTTAAGTTAAGCTTCGGAACGGTGTCACCCAAAACGATAGGGTTACTTTTAAGCGTGATTTCGACTTTATCGCCTGGTTCAAGGAAGCCAGCTACGCTGCCATTGTTGACTTCTTTGACGGTGAAGACGTCTTTTAGCGTAGTTTGATAAAAATAATTGTTCAGATGGCCTTGAAGCGCGCTTACGTCTCCGTTTTGAGGCACAATCGAAACCAACTGCGGACTGCTGGCACCCAGATGTGAACTACTAAAAGCATTTACGGCTAACAATACATAAGCAATCTGTTTGCCGCCAAAGTTAGGGGCCGTGCTAAGACGACGGGCATTGGCGGCCAGGCTGATTTCGATTTCATCACCGGCTACAAAATTATTGGGCAGGCCCGCTGCGGTTTGATCGAGAATCGTCCAGCCTGTATTGCCTTCCATTAAGGCATTCAATCGGTCCCGAACCTCTCCGGAATTGGGATCTGCATCCAGGGTTCCGCTATTGGCCGCTTCTCTTGAACCGTCTGTATAAACAAAGATAGCTGTTACGGTTTGATTGGCGCCTGAGCCATGAATATTATAGCGTGCTGAAAATTGATTGAAGTTCCCAGGTTGAGACACGCCATAGTATTCAGAATCAGACACTGTATTTAGCAGGTTCCCTGCTAAATTAAATGCATCATAACCCGAACCGCTGTTTGGGAGCGGCCGGGACACGACCGTGTAGCTCCGAGCGGTCGTGGCTGGGGGTAAAAGCCTCACGGTTTGATGACTGGGATCGCTGGTATCAAAAATGGCGCGGCCTTCCAGGCTGGACCAGCGAGTCTGATTCAACAGGGTGGTGCCGCCTCGAATCACCGTTACTTTGTAATTTTCTGCGGCAGCTTCTGCGCTGAGCCCGTTATTAGCGGCTGCGCCCTGTGAGCCAAGCCCTCCCATACCGCCTGCAATCGTGGGCCCAAGCGTGTAGTGAACCATCCGTTCAGAAAATTTGATGCGAAGGGTGTCGCCGTCTGAGGTTGCTCCGCTGTTTTCAGCTGTTTGAGCAATCAGGCTGTCAATGCGAGGTTTGAGCGTGTCGGTAGACACGCTGAATTTAAAGCTGCGTTCAAAATTACCTTCGGTCAGTTTAAATGCACCTTGGCCTCCATTAACTACCATAGCTGAGCTTGAGCGGGTAATCCCGGTTTTGTCTTTGATGCTGGCATCCTGACGCTCAAGACTGACCTGATAATCAGGGACTTTATCGGTGTCTTTGTCCGTTGGCAGCAGCCGCTCTTCTTTAAAGGTAAAGGTTGCTTCCGTATCGTCGCTGTTCCAGCTGATATTAAATGCGGCTTTGTCCCAAATCCGTGTGCCGCCCACGCTATTTACATCGCCAGATCCTGTCAGAGTCGCGCTTGCAGCTGTGGTGTCGACGCTGAGTTTTTCGCTTGTAAAAGCGCGAACTTCGAAGTTATCGACAACCGTTGCCCGATCCATGGGCTCAGAGAACTTCAGTACAAAGCTGGTTGATGGGCTAATGCCTGATGCATTGCGGCTGGGCGTAACGGCTATGACTTCGGGCTTATCGCTCAGGGCATTGGCGGAGCTGCCGTTGCTGGAAGCCCCGGCGCCAAAGTCATATTTATTGGCGTCGGGATTACCGTCTTTATTGGATTTTAGAACTTCAACGCGACGACGGGTGGTAAACCCAGGCTTCGAAACGCTGATTTCAATCTGGACGCCAGCGGGCGCATTGTTAAAGGCATAAGCGCCGCCTGCGGTGGTGCTGGTGGCATTAAAGGGCAGGGAGCTGTTCAGAGATTTAGCGGTGACGGTGACACCATCAATGGGTGCGGTGGTATCGTCAAAGACTTTGCCGTTAAAAGTGGTGCG
>CAJYHH010000484.1 GCA_913773825.1 Candidatus Sericytochromatia bacterium
CCCGATAACTGATGCCAGCTAGCTTTGACCAGTCTGCGTTTGGGTAAGCCTCAAGTAAGTTCAGAAAAATCTTTTCACCTTCACCATGAACAAGCACATCAATAAATGGCAAGTGACTTAAAAATGCGCTGGGTTGATCAGGGACCTGGGGCCCACCAAAGACAATTAAAGTCTCCGGGCTAAGGCGTTTTAATCGCTGAGCAAGCAGCAAATTATAATTGACGTTCCAGGTATAAACGCTAAAGCCCGCAACATCCAGCCCGGATAACCTGTCCACCATCTCTGCAATCGGTTCTCGCAAAAACAAGGGCTCCTGAAACTGATAACGCTCTGGAGCTTGGGCATGTGTCTGGACATAGACCTGCAGCAAACCTGATGCATAGGGTAAATAAGTCAGCTGGCTTGTGGGTTCTGTAATTTCAACTAGACCTATTTTGAGACGGCTCTGAATGGCGCTTAAGGGTTCTGAGACACTGTCAGGCATGGAATCCCTCATCAGGCGGGCATTGTTGAGGCTATTATCTCATATTCAGTTATTGACTTCAGCAGGATCGAACATGTATGAAATCCATTAAACTCGAATCAAATCCGTTTTATATGCCTATTTTAGCGATAATAGCCTGTGCCATGATGCCCTTATGACTCTGTAAAAAGGGGAATTTTATGGCCATTCGCACAGCACGTAATCAACAGACAAACGCCAGCTCAGATCGTCAAGCAGACAATCAAACAGGTAATGCACCCAAACATAGTACCCGGCATTCCCGTCCCAAGCGATCTTTAAAAAAAACCGCAGAATCTCAAACCATGCAGGAAGGCGATCTTGAAGCAAATTTTCAACGTTCTCAGGCCCAAGGGCGTCAGGTTTTAACTGAACTGAATGAAACCGAGACAAATACCCAGCCTGTTAGCCAAGGCAAACAGCAATCTGTTGAGCCTGAGCTAAACCAACAAGACTCAAATCAAACAACTGAAACAGACGATGAAAACAGCGCTGTTGAACTGATTACTTTTGACAATCAGGAATCAGGCGCTCAAGCAGAGCCCGTCAATCAGCAGGACACCCAGGAACTAGAGCAACAGCCAGAACCTAATCAGCCCCAATATAATCAGGCTCAGAACAATCAGCCTCAGCACACTGAAGCTTTACACGTCAATCGTAAAACGGATCAAACCATGGCCTATACGCCAGAAGCAGCCCAGAATCCCCAGGCTGCCGCAGCTGAAACGGTTCCGGGTGATTTAAGTGCTGATCCCTACCAGGCCGCAGCAGAACCCGCCCGTGGTATTCCGGTGCTTGAAGTAATGGTTTCACTGGATGCCCAAGGTCAGCAGGCTCAGCACACTGACCAGAGCAATCTGCAAGGTCAACAGACAGCTCAAGGCAAAACAGGTGTTGTCGCTCAGGTTCGCCCAGTCAATCCCAACCAGGCAAATCAAGCTGGCCAGCCAAATCAGGCTGCTCAAACAAATCAGCCTGCTGAGCCCGTTCCAGGTGTGATGATGCCTGAAGTTCATCTGGAAGATTTACCCGATGTCAGCCGCGATAACCAGGATGAACTTGAAGAACTTGTTCAAACCCCTAACTGGGTAGCAGCCCAGACCTATGCTGAAAACGAAAATCTTAAACACAATCCACCGGTTTTAGAAGAAGCCAAACCCGCAGAAGAATATCTGGCTGAACGCCGTAAATCACCTGAGCCGAGCCCCATTCTAAGGGCCGCAGCGCATAACGCAAAACTAGCCGCAGCCGCAGACGCCAAACAGGCGCCAGATCAGCAGCGAGAGCTTACAGAACACGAACAAATGGAACAGCAGATGAGCGAACTGGCCGCTGCTGATCAGGCTGTACACGGCCCAGGCCCACAGCAAAAAAAAGCTCAGCCCAATCAAACCAAGGGTCAAAGTCGTTCTAAACAACGCGGAGTTCAATCAAAAGACGCGAAGGCCCAAGCAGAGCTGAAGCAATCCCAAACTCAGCCCGAGCCTGAATATCAGAAAATCCCTGATATGCCGACAGCCCAGCAGCCAACAGAAGCGCCTGTTGAGACCAACTCAGTTGAGACCCAGCCAGCTAAAAAAAACGTAACAGCTGTTCGCAAACGGCCTCAAGTAGTGACACAGTCTAAACAAATGCCGTCTGAGACGTCACAAGCTGATCAGTCTGAACAGCCCCAGCAGCAAAAAACTCGCAAAACATCAAAAAAGCCCTTAACTGAGCGGGCTAAAAAGCAGGCTCTCTCACAGTCCCAGCGAGATCCCCAAGCTGTTGTAGATGAAATTATGCAGCGCATTCAGCAGTCTAAATTAGGCGAAGATCATGAATTACTAATGGGTGAACAAGCCGATTATCAGCCTTCTCAGGACGGGGTTGTTCGTGTTAGTGATGTGATGACAACGGAAGTAGCCTGTGTGTTAGATTCGATTACTGTTGAACAGCTGGCAAGTTTGTTTAACAAACGTCAGATTAGCGCCGTCCCGGTTGTGCATGCCCAAAGCAAGCGCTATCTGGGTCTGGTGACCATAACCGATATTTTTTCACGCGCCTTTAGTGAAAAAATGCTGGCTCGTAGTTCAGAGCAAAATCTGCTCAAACAACCAATTCGGATCTTTATGGACTCTGAAGAAGCCCTGACCGTGAATCCAGACTGCAGTCTGCAGGAAGCCTGTCAAGTCATGGTTGAGCATCAGCTGCATCATCTCGTGATTAGCGATCAGTTTAAAGTCAGAGGTATCTTTTCGGCCTTTGATGCCCTGAAGTTTTTAGCTGAGCACGATTGCCAGAGCTAAAATCTTTTCTCGTTTACTTTTAAAGCCCGCTCGAGTTGGTAAACACCGGCTTGAGCGGGCTTTTCTGAAATAGTCGCCCATGGTTTGCCAGTGCCCATAAATACCCTATAATGCCAGGGCATGTTACGTTGGCTAATCTTTACACTTATCACATTGCTTCTAACGGCTTGTTCGCTTGAGTCAGGAATCAAAGCCATCCCGATTCTTGGCGACATTTATCGCTTACCCGATATCGACCAGCGTTTAGGGCAGATACCGCTCCTCAATCTGTTGATTTATCATCGCTCGATGATTACTCATAGTGCTTTAGTCCCGCTGACTGTGGGCTGGCTTTTGCGCTATCAGCAGCGTCTGGGTTTAATCCTGACAGGACTGTTCGGCAGCTTATTTGCCCTGCATTTTCTTTATGATTTGTTTCCCCAAAAATGGTATGGCCACGCCTGGGTCTATATTCCGGTTTTGGGATGGCTGGATTGGCTGCCTTTTGACAAACATAACTGGGTGCCTACCAGCTTTTCGATCTTTTGGCTGGGGCTTAATTTAGTTCTGTCCTTAGCAGCCTGTGGGCTTGTTTTAAGCGCTCGCAAAGCTTAGTACTCTGACATACTTCCGTTTAAAGTAATTTAGTGTGTCATTCCGAACTCGCTACGCGACCCGCGTAAACGCTTGATGCGGAATCTTAAAAGCACCAAGCTCTCTCTTAGATTCCGGTTGATGCCCTTTGGGTGCTCGGAGGCCGGATTGACACATTTTTATACTCAAATTAGAAGTGTGGCGGAGTACTAGATAACTCAAGTTGTGACCCCTATGCTTCGACAAGCTCAGCATGACAAAGTTCTCTTTTAAAGTTAGATTTTTAATCGAATTTTTGTCACTCTGAGCCTGTCGAAGAGTGAAGCAGAGCTTTTTTCAGGCTGTGGGGCATAGCTCACAACTTGAGTTAGATATTAATCAATCACAACGGCATAAATAGTCTGCTGAGCCCCAAAGCGCTCTAAGCTGCCAATTTGCCACATTCCCAAACCTTCAAGCAGACGCCGGGCTGGCTGATTGTCAGACTGGGTCTCTGAAATCACTCTGCGCAGACGAAATGTTGTCAGAGCCTGTTCTAATGCAGCTCCCACACATTCAATCCCATAGCCCTGATGCCAGGCCTCAGGCAAAAACTGAAAAGACAGTTCTGTATCTTTGCCGTCGTGATGACGGCTGAGGCTAATCAGGCCAATCATCTCGGTCTGATCTTTGACTCTCACAGCCCAGCAGGGCATCAGCTGACTGTGTTTTAGCAGGCGACTAAAAGTCTGCTTGACCGTGTCAGGATCAGCTGGCCCACCTAAATATTTTCTGACATCAGGGTCAGTATGTAAACGCAAAAAGCTTTCAGCGTCGTCAGCTTGTAGCTCGTCTAATAAACAGCGAGTGGTTTCAAATTTCATGGCTGCCAGTCAAAAGCCAGCAACAGGGTGCGCTGCTGGGCGTTGTAATTGTCATCAGACAACAAATAAAAGCGATACGCGCCGTTTTTTAAGCGGACTGCTGCAACACCTTCAAAATTATCAATAGTCAGGGGTCTGGCCATTTCAAGTCTGGCAATCGGCTTTTCACCTTGATTAATCATCAGGATAATGCGATTGCCCTGCTCTTTATCCCAGGCCCGCAAGAGATAAGCCGTCAGGCCCTCAGGCAAACGCTTCATTGAAACCAGGCTAAAACCAGCTGGCATCGGCACTCTATAATCCGCTTCACAAGCAGATTTGACGCCACAGCGCCAGGTCTGGCCACTGCCTTCAGCGCCAACCAGATAGTCTTCCGGGCCCGCGTGCAAATCAGTTGCTAAAGCCTCAAGACCTGTGTTCTGGACAAATGCATGATCTGGCACCGGTAAACTCATGGGTAGACCCGTTTGATGGGCTGGGTAACTCAAAACCCGATGTTTTCGTTCAAAGCTAATCAGCATGTCACCATTGGGCAAAAGTGCCAGACCTTCAGCGTCAGCATCTTCTTTATTAACTAAAACCTGACCGTCGATGCCGGTTAAAGGCGCAATCTGAGCGTCTATCAGGCCTATCAGACGGCCTTTCTCATCTAATTGCAGCTGGGCTTTAAATAAATGCCCGCGATCTCCCACCGCAATCAGCTGATTCTGGCCAATGAGCTCCAGATCTGAAAGGCCATGTAAATGTTCAGTCTGATCAGAGCTCAAAACCAGCCCACCGGCATAGACAAACGCTCCAAGTGATTGTTGCAAAAGATCCTGTGGATTTAACGCCACACTTGCAGCTGTGACTTCAATTTTATGACTGGAAGCCTGGACAGATACAGGTGCGCCCCAGATAGCGCTTATCAGCAGCAAGCTCAACATCAGTCCCTGGTTTTTTTTCTTTCGCAGCAAGCCTGACTTAAACATTTAAACGTCATCCTGAAAAAAGTTGTCGGCATGAAGTTTAACTGATCTGGGTTCTGGCAGGGCAGGATTAGCCGTAGAGTTGTTCAAGTTGCTTGAGGGCTTAGCGAGACCCTGTGCTGACTGAATCCACTGCCTCGCTGAAGGATCGCAGCGGGCTTAAAGCTGAAATCCAGCTAATTGCTGCAGGCCTTTTAAACAAGCCTGATCCTCCCAGCTGGCCAAGCCCAGCTGACGCTGCCAATGAGGGTGCTGCATCCCCATTTGCTCCCAGCGGTTCAGACACCAGACTAAATCATCCAGACTGATGCTATGTTGGTCGCTGCCTAAGCGATAAGCCAATAAAATCTGGATCGATAATAACCCAAACCCCAGCAGCCATAAATACTGGCCTAAGGTTAAAGGGCCAGGATGTAAAGGCTCAAGATTGAGCAGCCGCCGCAAAAGATAATTGCGCAAAAAGCGTAAGAGCCGCTGACGACTGCGCAATTCCAGCTGGGGCCAGGGCAAACGTAAACGCTGCTGACGCTGCACAAAGCGCAGCAGCAGATCTGAAAAGGGCGCATTTGCAATAAAGAGATTAAAAGCCTCGTCAGCTTGTGCCATAAAAGGATGATGAGGCCAGCCTTGAGCCAACCAGTCTGATAATTGGCGATCAGGCTGTTGCTCTGCGGCGATTAACAAATCAGCCGCCTGATAAAGAGCCTGTGATGGGGTTTGCCGGACATCAAATATCTGGTCTAATAACCAGCCGAGCCAAGGCAAGAGCTCAGGTAAGCTTAAACTCTGTTGTGCATTTAATTTTAGCTTTGGTTCTGTACTGGTAATCGCTTGAGCCGCAGGAATAATCTGAAACAGCAGGTCCGCTTGTTGATCCAGCATCGCTGCAGCCTGTGAGCAAGCACTGGTCAGGGTAAGATGCCGATAACGCTCACCCACAGCCGGAACTTCACGCGGGAAGGTCCGACAGAGCTGTGGTAGGGCTGACTCACCTAATTCAGCATGAATCTTACATTGGTGATCATCTGCCTGAAACACACATTGATGACTGCCTGCGCGTTTGACAACATAGGCATAAGCCCCTTGTGCCAAGACTAAATCCTCATAAGGGATTAAAACCGGTCGATTTTCGCCAGCAAAATCAGCCAGCTTTTGGTGCCAGTGGGTGTAATAGTCTAAATCCACATCGACTTTCCAGGGGATCGTGCAGCACATCCCCCCACGCTGACAGCTAAACGCAGAGACATTGGACAGACTGAGCTCCAGACGATGATCTGGCTGCTGGCTCAGTTGACTAGATAATTGTTCAAATAAACGGCTAAAGCTCATCTCAGCACCTTATGTCAGCACATAGCCACAGGCGTCTAATAAGCCCTGCAGGCAGGTCGCGTCATCCCAAGTGGCTAGCTGAAGTTTATAAATCCAGCTCGGGTGCTGCAGGCCCATCATCTCCCATTCCGTTACTGCCACAACTAAATCTCTCAGGCTGATTTCTGAGCCCCCTTCACGCAAACGGTGACTGAGCACCAGACTCTGAGTCAATAAACCAAAGCTCAGAAGCCAAAGATATTGATAAACCGTCAGATTGCCTCGGCCAATCGGATCTAAATTAATCAGTCTGCGCAGCAGATATTGGCTCTGAAATCGCTGCAAGCGTTGACGGGAACGCAGGCTCAAATGGGGTTTAGGGATGCCCAAACGCTGATTACGGGCGACAAAATCATTAAACAGAGAGGTATAAGGACTGTGTTCTAAAAAAAGTTTAATCGCCCGCTGTTGATGAGAGGGCAAGGGGGGCCAGGCCTGTGGGCTGGGCATTTTGACAGCGTCGGGGGCTAAAAGTAAAGCAACTCCCATCAGGTTTTGCCTGACATCTGGCCCCGTCGTCATGACCTGGTCAAGAATTTGCCCCAGGCGTGGCAATAACTCATTTAGACTAATCGGCTGATGAAGACCCCAGCGCAGATTAAGTTGTTCTGTTTGAAGCGGCTGGGTAGCTGGCAGCATTTCAAAGGTCAGATCAGCTTGTTTATCGAGCTGGGCTGCGGCATGTTCGCAAGCACTTGTGAGGGTGTCATTTAAATACTGCCCCCCCAATCTGACGCGATCACGGGGGTAACGTTTACACACCGACGGAAGCGCGTCTTCACCCAAACGACTATGAATCATGCAGCTATGGTCAGGGGCCTGAAAGGCGCAGAGATGGGTGTCGGGTTGTTTAGCAATAAAGCCATAGGCGTCTTTGGCCAGCGCCAGATCCTGGTAGCGAATTAAAACAGGCTGCTCCCAACTGACGAGTTTACGTAAACGCTCATGCCAGGTGTCGTAATAGTCTTGCTGAAAATTTACCACCCAGGGATTACGACAGCAAAGCCCGCCGCGCTGGCAGCGAAAACCGGCTAAGTCATCCATTGAGAGCAATAAAGACTGCTCAGGATGTGCTTGAAGATGCTCAGCAAAACGGTTAAAAATATCGCCAAATGGCCCCTGTGGGGCTGTGGGTTGTGGGGATTGATCGGGTTGATCAGGTTGATTACGTTGCATCAGGGGCAAAACCAGTCAGAGTCAGCAAGCCGACACAATGGGCAAACGCCAAAACAATTAGCAGAGGTTCAGACATCTCGGCAAGGCATCCTTTTTAGCCGGTAAGCAGCCTCCGGCTTTGCCTAGATTATAGCCCTTGTGGGTCTGCTGAGTATGTTAGAATGTGCGCCCACTTTGTATTTTTTGCTGAAGCTCTGGAGGCATGATGAAACCCGCACTCGCTGAATCCCAATTAGACTTAATCGGCCGCACCCCTTTACTTAAAATTCCCAGCCTCAGCAAATTAAGCGGCAGTGAGATCTATGTCAAATGTGAGTATTTAAATCCCGGCGGTTCCATTAAAGACCGCGCAGCTTTAGGCATGGTCAGCGAAGCTCTCAAAAGCGGTGAACTTAAACCCGGCATGACAATTGTCGAAGGCACAGCTGGCAATACCGGCATTGGACTGGCCATTGTTGCAAAAGCCTTGGGACTCAAGATGAAAGTGGTGATGCCTAAAGGCCAGACCCTTGAAAAAGAACGGATGATTGCCCTGTATGGCGCAGAGCTGTTATTGGTAGATGCTGTGCCGTTTAAAAATCAAAATCATTTTTATCACACCGCCGGGCGAATCGCCAAAGACAATCCAGACAGCCATTGGTGGGCCAATCAATTTGAAAATCTCGCCAATTATCGCATGCATTATTCCAGCACCGGGCCCGAAATCTTTGAACAGATCAAAGGTGATCTCGATATTTTAGTTTCCGTTGCCGGCACAGGCGGCACAATTGCCGGAACCTCTGCTTATCTTAAATCGAAGCTGCCTGATTTACGCGTGGTGTTAGCAGATCCCCATGGTTCGGGTTTAGCCCATTATTTTAAACACGGTGAATTTAAATCAACTGGGTCTTCACTCACCGAAGGGATCGGGATCATGCGTCTGGTGGCCAATTTTGCCCAGGCCAAAGTCGATGATGCGGTTAGCCTGCCCGATCAAGATATTGTCACGCTGGCCCATTATGTCCGCGATCAAGACGGAATTGTCTTGGGTTCAAGTACGGCACTCAATGTGGCGGTTGCCTTTAGAGAGGCTTTACATGCTGGCCCGGGTAAACGGCTGGTGACCTTTGCCTGTGACTTAGGTGAACGGTCTGGCTCAAAGCTCTATAACCCAGAGTATCTGGCGGCTCAACAACTCAATCCAGAAGCGGATTTTGAAGCGCTGTATCAGAGTTATCAGCTGCCTTTGCCGCTGCTTTAAACGTTTAAATAGAGTTATGATTTTCACCACAAATTAAACTTTAATTAATTTTAATTTAACCATAATTTAGCTTTAAGCCACAAGTTCAGCCAGGTATCCGCTATAAATTAAATACAGATTAAGCCAAAGGGATACCGCTATTATGAATCGGACTTCACTGCTCTCCGCCGCACTCCTCGCTACATTCGCTCTGAGCGCTTGCGGCAATGGCAACGTCACCGTCAGCGGCGTTACTGCTGCGAACACCCCAGCCAGCACGGTTACCGCCAGCAATGAGTCCAAACTGACGCTTGAGCCGATTAACCTGGCTCCTGTCAGCGAAGAAACGGTTAAAGCTCAGGCTCATCTGCGCACCGAAGCCAAAACAGCTCCCAAAGCCAGCACAACAACTACTGCCAAAAGTGCTGATGAGCAAGCTGAAATCCAAAAGCTCTTAAAAGAAGCTGAAGCTAAAATCCAGGAAGAAGATCGCGCTCACGCAGCTAAAAGCGCTGCCAGCTTTAGCACCAAATCCGCTCAGGGCGGCAAAGATGTTGATATTGAGCTCTTCCTCTATCATCCCAAATACGGTGCAGAAGCCAAAAAAAGCGGCATCAAAACTGCATATGATTTTCTGCAGGCGGCTAAATCCCCCTGGCGTCGTTGGACCTTAAAACTCAAGCTCGAGGGCTTATTTGCGCCCAAAGGCTTTAATCAACAGGTTCTGTTCTGGGCTGAGCAAGCTGACCTGCTGCGCGTCAGCGGCATCAACAAAGACCACGCCTGGCTGCTGGTTGCTCACGGCATCACCAGCGTTCCGGACCTGGGCCGCCGCAATGCCTTTGAACTGGGTTCGATGATTGTTTCACTCAAACTAACCGCCTTTAAATACGGCATGTCTTCTCCCAGTTTAGATGACCTCAAAGCCTGGTCTGAAGAAGCCCGCACCCTGCAGCCCGTCATTTATTAAGGAGCCGCACATGAGCGTCCAAAACGTCCTTTCGCCGATTCGTCCCAGCGCTCCGCTGCAGACCCAGCCTCTGCGGGCCCAGGCACCTGCTGTGCCTCAGGCTCCGGCTCGTCTGCCCGGCAGCAGCTCCAAGACCGATAACCTGCGTCTGGGCGCCGTCGCCAAAACAGCTCCACTGGCTCTGCCGGCCAATATGTTCAGCGATGCGCTGAGTGTACCCCAGCCGCGTACAGATGCTGATTACGATATGATCTTTAAATGGGTTGAAAGTGTTACGGGTAAACCCGTTGCAGTCAGTGATCCCAAAACCCGCGAAGCTTATATCAAAGCGATTAAAGGCAAACCCCAGGAAGTCTATGACACCAAAAACTTCCTGAACAATCTCGGCGTTCATGGCGTTGAAACCTATGGCCGCGATGACAAAGGGGTTGCCAACCTGATTAAAACCCTGCCTGACTATAGCCCTGATTCACCTGAAGTCTCTAAGTTTGTGCGCCTGGGCCAAAAAGCGATGTTCTGGTTTTATAAGTCCTTCCCTAAAACCTTCGACAAAATTGGCAATCTGGCAGATAAATATTATCTGACCCGCAAAGATAATAAAGAGCAGAGCTGGCTCAAGGTGCAGGTGCCTCAGCCGGGTATTTCACCTTCTGAACCGATTCTCAATGCCAATACGGTTAAACAGCATTACGCCAACAATGTGATTGCAAAATCCCTGCAGACTGGCCGTCCCACCACCACCCAGACTCTGTTTGATAATCTGTTTAAACTCCAGCCGCCCAAAGAAATTGGCCTGATGTTTGAAGAAGATTTTCATATGGGTATCGCCAAGCCCGGTGAAGGCAAACAGAACTACGGCACGTATTCAATTGCCCTGCGTTTAGGCTTTACTGAAGAACAAGCCAAAAACTTCGCCACCGCCAACTACGACATGGACCTCAACAATACGGAATATGGCGACACTGACGCCTTCCCCAATGCCATGCCGAGCAAACACTTTAACCTCAACAAATCCCGCCCTGAGCAGGGTGACACCCGCTTTATCTGGGCCCAGCGTCATCTTGACGCAGCAGTCGAACTGGCTCGTCGCGGTCGCTTTAAAGATGCTGAACGTGAAGTCGGCTATGGCCTGCACGGCATCCAGGATGCCTTTGCCCATGGTCATATCAGCCTGTCGTCGCACGCCATCACTGATAATATCCCCGATGGCGTTGAGTTTAACCCGGTTGCCGCCTATGAAGCGACTTTGGCTTCAATTGGCTTTTTAAATGCCTATATGCAGCGGATTAGCAAGCTTTAAGTAGCGCGTTGCGCTAGTATGAGGCGACAGGCATCGCCGGTTAAGCGACGCTTATGCGTCTGTCTGTGGTCGCGATGCAACCGGTTTAGGCAAGCAACAGATCGCTAAATATTTGCTTCTTTTCTAAACAAAAACGGCGCAGCCGATCAAACCGGCACCCCGTGACTCTAAACGGCGCTTTTGCGCCACCCACCAGCGCCTTGCGCTCCCTACTCTTCCAGCCCCAGCTTCTCTTTGACCTTTTGCTGAAGTTCGCGGTATTCAGGTGCGGGCTCAGGGTGCTCTAAAGCAACATTAATCAGGGCATGCGCCTGGGCGTAGCCTTCTTCTTGATAGGCGATATCGGCAAGTAAATAGGCGCAGTGAAAGGGTTCAAAACCCAGTTGATTAGCCCGCGTCAATTGATCAATGGCGACCATAAAGTCTTTTTCACGATAAGCCTGTAAGCCCAATAAATAAGCCGCTTGCGGGTGACGAGGGGCCAGCTTGACCGCCATTTCTAAATACGGGCGCGCTTTGATCGGCTCAAGGTCCATTAACAGGGCACCAAGGTTGATATAGGCATCTAAATAATCAGGCACCAGCGCCACGGCTTGCACATAGTGAGCGATGGCCTGATCTTTTTGATTGCTGGCCTGCAAAAAATTGGCATAGTTATTGTGAATATGGGCCGCACTGGGATTGAGTTCCAGCGCTTGTTTAAATTTATCTGCAGCGCCATTGTCATCACCGGCCTGAAAGGCAATCATGGCCTGAAGATGAGGAACTTCGCCCTGTTGCGGCCAGCGTTCTGCAAGCTGATCAAGTAATTGACTGGCCGATTCATTTTGACGGGACTGGATCAGTTTCATGGCTTCTGCGAGGTCTTTGGCTTCTTCGGGCTTCATGTTTCCTCCGTTTGACAGACCGGGCAGTAATATAATCTGCGGCCGCCAGCTTCAATCTTGAGAATAGCACTGCCGCAAGTGTAACAGGGCTTACCCGCACGGGTGAAGACATAAAAACGATAGGCGTAGCGAGACAAACCCTTGGCTTTTAAAGCTTTAACCTGCTCAGGGTCATTAATCACGCCTTTGGTTTCAACTGAACGCCTGGGTAAATCCAGCGAGGCCTGAGCTAAAGCAGCCAATTGCTGTTCTGAACAATCACAGGGCCGATAACTGGGTGGTACTTTAGCAACAAATAAAATTTCTGAACGCAGATAATTGCCCATGCCGGCTAAAAACCCCTGATCCAGCAACAGAGCAGTCAAGCGGCGTTTTTGAAACTTAGGATCGCGATAACGCGCCAGTACCTCTGACACACTGACTTCTGGGTCTAGGACATCTAAGCCCAACTTTTGCAAAAATGGCCAGCTTGCCAGCTCTTCGGGGCTTAAAACAAAGATATCTGAAGCTGAATACAATCGCGCGGTTTTTGTCGGGCCCTGTAAACTGACGCGCAGCTGACGATTGGTTTTGGGTGCTGATTTACGTACATACCAGACCCCATAAAGCTGATTATGGCTATAAAGCGTCCAGCCATTTTCAAAGCTAATCAACATCGCTTTGCCTTTGGCCCGCACTGCATCCACTCGCAAGCCGTCTAACATCGGCTCAAATTCTTTGAGGCGCTCGAGATAAAATCTCACTTGAACGCGCTGACCTAATACCGCATCTGCAATTCGGGCTGCAGCCCGATAAATCTCAGGACCTTCAGGCATGTCTGTTTTCCTCTTGGCCATCATCGGGGATGCAATAGCCAAGCGTCAATGAGAAGAGGGCGATGAAGGCCATGAAGAAAAGGTTGAGCGAGGAAAAGACTGAAAGCTTATGCAACCCCATGTTCATCTCCCACACAGCACTTGCCCACAGCCTGCACAGCTCGCAGGCCAATGCTATAATTTTTAATCAGCATCTTTTCAGCATCTTTAGGCCCTTAAGTGCCTATATAGCCTAAAGATATGTCTGTGTAACTCAGGGAGTCTTTTATGCCCAATTTGAACGATCAGGTCCGCCGGATTTGGGATAAAACCATTAATCTGGCCGCCAGTGACGAAGCCCGGGCCTCTTTTTTAAAACAAATTGACGCCGATGGTGATGATCAAGTCACCAGCGATGAAATTCGTAAATTTGCCGATGATAATCGCGATGGCTTCCTGAGCAGCCCTGAACTTGAGCGTTTGGCCTTAAAGGCAAAAGCCAGTG
>CAJYHH010000485.1 GCA_913773825.1 Candidatus Sericytochromatia bacterium
GATGTCTGTTTCGTGTTTGAGCCATTTGAGCGTATCCAGCACCGGATCTAAATGAGAAAACGTAATCTTATGATAAAAGGTCTCAGTAAAGGCTTTAAGATCAACATTTACAGCTTCAATGTCAGCATAAATGGCTTTGCGGGCTTCTGGCGTAATATACCCAGCTGTGACTAATACCGGATGAACCCCCTGCTGTTTGGCTTTGCGCGCAATATCGATGACGTATTCGCCAAAAATCGTCGGGTCGTTATAAGTCATCGCAATGCTGGGACAGCGATGCTGAAGCGCAAGCTGCACAACCTGTTCAGGTGTCGCGTCAACGGCATTTTTTTCTACAAGTTTGGCCTTAGAGATATTCCAGTTCTGGCAAAAACGGCAGCCCAAATTACAGCCCGCCGTGCCAAAGCTCATAATCCCTGTGCCCGGATAAAAATGGTTAAGCGGCTTTTTTTCAATGGGGTCAATTGCAAAGCCCGTTGATTTGCCATAAGCCAGTGAATAAAGCTCACCACCCAGATTTTGACGCACATAACAAAAGCCGGCTTGACCTTCACCAATATGGCAAAAGCGTGGGCATAAAGTACAGAGAATTTTGCCTTTATCGTCGTATTCCCACCATTGGGCCTTATGCAGACCAGATGGATCTGAGACTGTCTGATTCATGAAACATTCCTGTTGCTAGCTCGATAGTTGATGCGCTGATCATAACATGCAGGCAGAAATCAACTAGAGGACTTAGGATAAATGGACTTAGGACTAAAAACAGGCAGGGATGAGCATATTGGGCGATAGCTGGGAATAGTAGCTGGGAATAAGAGAGTAGCAACCTGAAAGTCAGCTATGAAATTTAGAAAACAAACCGTTACATTTAGTTATGATGGGCCCGAAGCGGCCCCCATCGTTAAATTGGGTGCTTATGGTCTAATTACTTTGTGCTGGTTTGCTGTGCTGTTTATTCTGCATTTCACTTCAGGTGACTGTGGAGTTTCTGAACATGATTATGCCAGTCATCAGTCTGCACTATCTGCAATGATAGGGCTATTTTTAGTGGCAGTGCCGCTGGAAATCGCGGTCATTTCTGACTGGACAGATCAAACTCAACTGGACTCTAAGTCAAGC
>CAJYHH010000486.1 GCA_913773825.1 Candidatus Sericytochromatia bacterium
TAACCCAACACGTAAATTAGCGCTTCAAATAAATAGACCGACACAGCCAGCCAGGGCCGTCCGGCACTAAATGTCTGGAATTGATTAAAAATTGTTGGCCTGCCCACAGCCCCTTCAGTCCGCTCCATCGTTAGCCTCATGGTTTGATGCCTGTTACAGATTAGCATAAGCGCTTAAACAGTTCTGACTTCTGTAAAAATTGAAATTCAGACTATTTGAAGGCCTGAAAAAGCACAAAAGTTCCCGAGCTGAGACAAATCGTCTATGATCTATCCAGACCCGTCTATGCAAAATTCGTCTAATCCCCTGCGTGTTGGCCTGATTCAGATTTCTGAACAGGTCGGCTCACACTACTATTTTCCTTACAGCGCAGGCTGCTTGCAGGCCTATGCCCAGGCTCATGCTGCGCGCTCCCTGGAATTTACGCCTATTGTTTATCAGCGCGTTACCCCAGCAGCTGGCGTTGAAGCGTTAAAGACTGTTGAAGTGGCGGCTTTTAGTCTGTATTGCTGGAACGAACGCCGCAGTCTAGCGCTGGCAAAAGCCCTTAAACAACAAAATCCTGAAGTCCTGATTGTCTGTGGTGGCCCTCAGGTGCCCGATCAATCAGAAGCTTTTTTACGTCAGCACCCTTATTTAGATCTCTGTGTCCATGGGCCGGGCGAAGAAACCTTTACAGCCTTACTTAATCTCTACCCTGATCGCAGCTGGGAGCAGCTGGCTGGTGTCAGCTGGCTGGCTGCTGATGGTTTATTTCAATACCGCCCGCCAGCTCCCCGTATAACTGACCTTAGTCAGCACCCTTCACCCTATCTCAGCCAGGTCTTTGCTCCGCTGATGGCTCAAGCTAATCATGACTGGCGTGGAGTCTGGGAGACCAATCGTGGCTGCCCTTTTTCTTGCACTTTTTGTGACTGGGGCTCTGCCATCGCCAGTAAAGTAGCCCGTTTTCCAGCTGAGCGTGTACGGGCTGAAGCTGACTGGTTTGGCCGTCACGGGATTCAGAGTATTTTTGTCAATGACGCCAATTTTGGCATTTTGCCCCGTGA
>CAJYHH010000487.1 GCA_913773825.1 Candidatus Sericytochromatia bacterium
TTTGGCGCGGTCAGTCTTTTTTTCATCAGTGTCTGCATAATAAAACCTATCGCTTTTCGGGTCGTAGCCCACAACCGTGACATAATGTAGTGCCATCGGGTCACTCTGTTGAGTTTGGTAGGCAATCACCACTTGTTTACCTGCGCTAACCTGATTTTTAAGTTGATTGACTAAATCTGTCTGTGGGGTGCGGTCACTGAGATTGCCTAAAAAACGCCCTGCTGAACCTAGCCCGTATACATTTAGATTATGAGCATAAATAAAAGGCTTGCCGGTGATTTTTTCAAATTCACGCTTCATATACAGGGGCTGACCGCCACTATTGCCATCTATCACATTAAAAATTCCGCCAGAATCAGCGTCAACATCATAAGGTGAGAGATTGCCGATCGCAATTTTGTCCATTAAAGCTGATTGTAAAATAATGTCAAAGTCCGAGCGGTCTTCATAACCGTCTGTTTTAAGCCGAAGTTCATTGGCATAAATTTTGTCGCCAGCATGAAAGTCTAATGAATTTCGAGCTGGTTTAAGACTTCCCTGGCTAGCCCCCTGAGTGGTGGCCTCTCCTTTGCTGACCATGTCGTGAACCAGACGAATCATTTCAGCAGGTTGATTCAGCCGCATCCAGACCTGCATCGCCGCTGCTCCACAGGTAAAGTGGGTCGGACACTGAGTAATCTCGCCTAGACCACCGGGCATTGAGATTCCGTCTTGTTTACTTTCACCTTTTTTATTGAGGTGATAACTCATATTGTCAGCTTGTTGCTTAAGGGCCTGAAGATCTTCTGGAACTAAGATTTTAATGGCTTCTTTTACCAGACCCGGACCATGGGTTTTGGGGTTTTTATCGTCATGTGCCAGCGTGCTGAGATAAGTCAAAATGGTCTGTTTATCGCTGCCCTGCTTTAAAAGGGTCCCGTCACTCAGCAATTGTTTAAGCTGTGATTGGGTGTGGGCATCAAAGACCGGAACGTTTACATTGCCAAATGGATTTTGTGACTGACTGAGGCCGGATTGAGGCGCTAACCAGGATGGTACGGATGAGTTTAAGTTTAAAAGTGAGTCAAACTGCTGTTTTTGGACCGGCGTCAGCTGGCTATATGCTTCAGTAAAGGGATCTCCTACAAAGCTCATTGCTGCGCGACTATTGCCCTGAGCATTTTGAATCCTGGCTGTTTCAAGTGGGGAAGCCGCTAGGATCGAGGCTTCTGCTGGGATTTGTGAATCACTTGATTGAGCAACATCAGCATTTGGTTTAATCTGGCGAGTCTCTGTTAAAGGGGCTTGAGGGGTCAGTGGGACCGATGCCTGAATATCCATCTTCAACTCCTGAGCTGTCATGTAAAGGATCACATGTGGTCTACAGTCTAGATTATCACCGCATCAAGCCAATTTCTTGTGTTTAGGGTAAGCTGACTGGAGTTTTGCGATTTTTGATTATATTGATGGATTAATTGAGATGGAGATCCTTATGCATAAGTTGTTAGCTGCCAGCATCACCCTGGCTTGTTTAAGTCTTGTAACGGCTTGTGGCCCTGCCCCGAGCGGCACCAATCCTGGTAATAGTCCAAGTCCAGGAGCCAGTTCACCAGCCTCTCCGGCACCAGGCGCTACAGCAGGTGTTTCAGCTGGCTTATCCGTGGGAGGCACCGTGAGTCCTTCAAACAGCCCGACAAGCCGTCCAAGTGTCGCTCCTGCAAGCGAAGTGGTGATTGAAGCTGAAACCGCCAGTAAAATTTTAGGCGCTGGCCGTTATCCTCAAGATGAGCGCCGCGGCAATCGGGGCGTCATCGTCAAAACCTTTTCGGGTTCAGATGCCAATTCTTCTGCAACCCTTCAACTGCCCGCGCTTAAGGGGAAATATCAGGTCAAAGCCAATTATTATAACCACGATGATTCACCCGAGTTGCTTGTTGAGCTTGGCGGCGTGAGTTTAAAACTGCCTGCTGGCAGCACGTCAAGCACAAGTGGAGATCTGAAAATCTATGACTTTGGTGAGCAATTGTTAAACATCGAGGCTGGCGGCATTTTGCGCATGACCGTGGGTGGCAACAAAACAGGGGGCGCTGGCGCCTGGATTGGTGTTGACAGCTTTACGTTTACCCCTGTTCGCTAACTTAACAATAGCAAAAGGCGCTCTGGTTATCCAGAGCGCCTTTTAGCTTTAAGCCTTAAACTACTTATT
>CAJYHH010000488.1 GCA_913773825.1 Candidatus Sericytochromatia bacterium
AGGCAGGGGGGCGCGATCCGCACGGTTCCAGTCATCAGGCGCCATGGTGCTATGCAGATATTTAGCCAGATCATCGCTGATTAAAACAGTAAAGTCTGAGCTGATATCGCCAACAGAAGCGGTTAAAGATTCACCGCTATCAAAGCCAACTGCACTCTTGAGATGGGTTAACATTTCAGTTTTGCCTGTCTGGGCAATAAAGCGGCTTTTGGGTGCGCTATGGGGCGCGCGCTGGATGGTCCAGACGTTCCAGCCTGCTTCGCGCAGACGACGCACCACTTCACGACCAACTTGTAAATCGCCTGTGTCGTTCCAGACCGCAACGCGATAGTTGGCATAAGGATTAAGTGGTTGACCGTTGGCATCTAAAGTCTCAGGAGCCGGTGTCGGGGCAATCGAAGACTCAGGGAAGAGTTCGCCAATCACGCGAGGCGCGAGATAAGAACTCATTTCCCAGTAGCTGACGCCGCCGATCATTGCAAAGGTGCCGGGCAGCATCACCATGCGCACGTCATCTTTTTTCAGGCCAGTGCCAAAACGGACCATCTGGCCAATCACTTCGCTGGGAACATCGGTTTCGATATTGTCGTTAAGATGCTGAAGCAGTGCTGGAATCTTCAGCCAGGACTGGGGCTGCAGCAGTTTGTCGATTACGGCGTTAATAAACTTCTGCTGGCGCTGAACGCGGCCGATATCGCCGAGTTCGTCTTTACGGAAGCGGATATAACCATGAGCTTGCTCACCGTTCATACGCTCCTTCCAGCCTTTATGGATATTAATGCCTAAATGAGCGGTGTCATCCTGATATTTCATGTCTTTTTCAACATAAATCCGGATGCCGCCGAGAATGTCGACAGTATTGATTAGGCCGTCAACTTTAAGCGCCATATAGTAGTCAATCGGTACACCGGTCAGATCCTGAACCGTGGCTTTGACTAAGTCCACACCGCCATAGGTCATCGCAGCGTTGATTTTGTCGATATGATGGCCAGAGAGCATGGCGCGGGTATCGCGCGGAATTGAGAGAATACTAACTTTTTTAGTTGCTGGGTCAAGACTGGCGAGCATAATCGTATCAGTACGACTGCGAACGCCCGCTTCTTCGTCTTTGACCCGTTTGCCTCGGACGTAGTTATAGTCAGATCCGAGAATCAGAATATTGATTTTGCGATCAAGTGTATTAAACGGAGCGATGACGTCAAAGGGATTGAGCATCATCGGCTTATTGCTCACTTGCTTCATCACATATTCACCGGTAGCAGGGTTTAGGACCCGCTCCCAAATTTTGTCGTTGGTGGGAACAAACGTACGGGCTAAGACGCCCGCAATGCTGCCCACAGCAAGGGCAGAACAGATCATAAACGTGGCCATCAGGACTTTGAACCACTGACGGAGTTGAGTCTGGGAAGGTTGTTTCGCGCTCATCATGGTCGCTGGGGGGATTGACTTGGGCAATCCGCGAGCTCCTGCTTTGGCTTTCTTAGGGTGGCTGGGGAGGGTAGGTAACGACATCTCACTTTTTACCATATCATACGCAGTCCTGTCTGTATCAGTGGATCGATCACCAACCCTTATTTGTGAGTTTCTAAATTTTTAAATATGTGTTCCAGAAAGCGCAAAAGGCACAGTTTTTCAGGGCTTTTTTACGCACTTTGTTTGCACTTTAAGCAGGTATTTATACAGGCTAAACAAGATTCTGCTTACTTTTTCCGTAGAGTCCAAAGGGTTGAGAGTGTTAAGATTTGAGCAGTCTCATCATGAAGGAGCATCGAAGCCTCTATGCGCAAGCTCTATCTCGCTTTTGTCTGGCACATGCACCAGCCAATGTACCGCGATCCCGTCAGCCACTATTACATGATGCCCTGGGTGAGGCTACATGCCGTTAAAGATTATCTCGATATGGTTGAGATTCTGACTCACTATCCTCGTCTGAAGCAGACTTTTAATCTGGTGCCTTCTCTGCTTGAGCAATTAGAAGACTATGCCAGTGGTGAAGCAACTGATCGCTATTTAGCCCTGAGCCAGATTCCGGTAGCAGAACTCAGCTCTGAAGAAAAAGAAGAAATCCTCGGCAGCTTTTTTGATCTCAACTGGGAAACCATGATTCATCCCTTTCCCCGCTACAAAGAGCTGGCTGATCGGCGCAATGAATCCTTTAGGCGCTACCAGAACTATTACCAGGCTGCGGATGAATTTAGTGCTCAAGACTTTCTGGATCTGACAACCTGGTTTAATCTCTCCTGGATAGACCCTCATCTGCGCGCGCTGAATCCGGATTTACGCAAGCTTGAAGCCAAAGGTCGTGACTTTACATTAGCAGAGCGCGCCAATGTTCTGGACCATCATCAACGCATTGTTCAGGCCGTCATGCCAACCTATCGAACCATGGCTGAAAAAGGCCAGATT
>CAJYHH010000489.1 GCA_913773825.1 Candidatus Sericytochromatia bacterium
CCGCTAAAAATGGCCAGCGAGACAACTAAGCGAATCCAAAAGGCCAGATTAAGGGTCCCCTGAGCCGCACCGGTAATCACCGCCAGCAGCAATAAAACGGCGGTATCGGTAATAATCGTGCCGCCTACAGCGACAGCCACCGCTTCATTACGCGTTAAGCCCAAACGACTGGCTATCGGGTAAGCCACAAGCGTGTGGGTGGCAAACATACTGGCAATCATTAAGGAGGCCAGACCGCTATAGCCCAGAAAAAAATAACACACCGGAAAACCAAGGCCTAAAGGCAGAAAAAACGTCAGGGCGCCAAAGGTCAAGCTGCGTATGCGGCGTTTTTTAAAGGCGTTGAGATCCAGCTCCAAGCCGGCTAAAAACATAATATAAAGCAGGCCGACTGTGCCAAACAGCACGATCCCGCCGCTGCGATTAAGCAGATTAAAGCCATGGGGGCCAACCAGCACACCCGCTAAAATCATCAGAATAATTGACGGTACTTTGAGCCGGACTGCCAGAATCGGCATCATCAGGATAATAAACAGCATCAAAGAAAAGATCAGGACCGGATCTTTAAACGGCAAATCAAACGCGAAGCCAGTTGCTGAGGCATTGGCTAGCAGCAATGACGGATCAAAGTTCATCATGCTATATCTCATACTCTAATTCAGGATACTGAGCGGATTGACTGTGAAGCGCCTGATCACAGTCTGCTTTATAACAGCTCAGGGTTTATTTCAAGCTCCGTAGAGCGTAAATCCGGGCCAGGCTGCCCCCCATGCTGCATGTGAGCGGCGTGATGCAGGGCCAGTTTGACTGAAGGAAAAGCCAGATCATCCCAGGGCAGTTCATTCCATTTAAACAGGCGCACTTCCTGGCTTTCGGGGCCAGCTAAAATATCTGGATGTTTTAGCGAAGCTAAATAAAGAATCTGGACTTGATTGAGATGGGCCAGATTATACACAGCGAGCAAACTGTTGAGCTCCAGCTCTGCCCCAGCTTCTTCCCAGGCTTCTCGCATGGCGCCTGCTTCGGTGGTTTCATTGAGTTCAAGATAGCCAGCCGGCAGGGCCCAAAAGCCAATCCGGGGCGGAATGGCCCGTTTGCAGAGTAAAATCTGATCTTGCCACCAGGCCACAGCCCCCACTACAATTCGCGGATTCTGGTAATGGACTGTCTGGCACTGGCTGCAGATTGCCCGCTCTCGATCGTCCCCTGCAGGAATCTGGTACTTAATTGTTCCACCACAGCTGGGGCAAAAGCGAAACAGGGCAGGCATTTGATCCATAAACAGGCTCCTTTAAGGCTCTAAAGCTTAAGCCTCAAATTTTTTAAAGGCCAATACAGCGTTATGAGATCGGAAGAGCGTCGGGTAGGGAAA
>CAJYHH010000490.1 GCA_913773825.1 Candidatus Sericytochromatia bacterium
CGTCAACAGAAGACTCCAGCACCTGTTTGACCATGACCTGGGGCATGGTCGGATACTTGCTGCGAATCAGAGCAGCCAGGCCAGTCACAAACGGAGCAGCCATGGACGTACCGCTGATGCTGCCGTATTCTTTCTGGCCGATCAGGTTGGTATTGTAAGGGAAGGTCGAGAGGATGTTGCTGCCAGGTGCAGCCACTGAAATCCAGGGACCAAAGTTAGAGAAACGTGAACGAGCATCAGCAGCATCTGTTGAAGCAACAGCCACAACACCCTGAACAGCAGCAGGGTAGCTCATCACGCGCTGACCGTCGTTGCCAGCTGCGGCAATGACCAGAATGTTTTTAGACATGGCGTATTTGACAGCGTCAGTGATCGCTTTGGATTCAACCCGTGAACCGAGGCTCAGGTTAATCACAGAAGCACCATGATCAGCGGCCCAGACAACACCGTTGGCAATTCCTGCAGTTGAAGGATTGCTGCTTTCGCCAGAAGAAACTTTAACTGCCAGGATGCCGCAGTCAGGCGCAACACCCGCAACGCCAATCCCGTTATTGGTCAGAGCCGCTGCGATACCGGCAACGTGAGTGCCATGGCCCACAACGTCTTTGACATCTTTATTGTTGTCAGCACCGTTATAGGTGTCGACAATTTTGGCTTTGAGATCAGGGTGAGTAATATCCACACCTGAGTCAACAATGCCAATCAGCACGCGAGGATTACCTTTGGTTACACCCCAACCACCAAGCGTATTGGTAATGGCGTGAGCATACTGTTTTGAAAACAGCGGATCATTCGGTGCAATGGAAGGCTTAGGAGAAGTGTCAGAGTCTTCTTTGGTGACACGGGGGAAAGGAATCGTAAAGACAGGCTCAGCATATTCAACAGCAGGGTTCTGGGCAATGGTCTGAGCGGCAGTTGTGGCGTTCTGGCCTGCAGGCAACTTAACCACTTCCATATTAGTCATGGCGGTAGTACCAATTGCAGATACTTTCTGAGCACCAACGCGGCTCAGCGAGCTGGCAGCCTGAGCGCTAGCGTTACGAACACCAGCTTTGTATTTGATGATCAGCTGACCGGTCTGGGTAGACTGCTGAGCGTTGGACTGGGCATTTAACTGACCAGTTGGTGCAACTTGGCCAGGAGCACGACCAGGGTTAACGACCGGGGCCTGACAAGCGACCAGAGCCGATGCTGCGACAGTCGCGAGGGTCAGGGAAGCGAGCACATGCTTAGAATTCATTGACTTCTCCAGGGTGCGTAGGGTAGTTAGTTTAGTTTAACGGAGCATTAAATTAAGAAGACTCCAGTTCAGTTATAGGCAACCAATCCTGGAGTCTTGCTAATAATAGTGCGGTTTTTAGCCCTTAAATTAAACTTAATTAAATAGGGCCATTTTTTGGCTTAAGCGGTTAATTCAATGATTTCTTTAACAGCTTCATCCATCGAAGAGCCAACTTTGTAGCCTTTTTCGACCAGCATCTGGCGAGCAACTTCTTCGTTGGTGCCTGTCAGACGGATCACGATCGGCACATCAAGGCCCCCCATATTGTCAACAGCCGTGATAATGCCGCGCGCAACGTCGTCACAGCGGGTGATACCACCAAAGATGTTGAACAGAATACCTTTGACCTGTTTGCGCTTCAGGATCTGCATCGCAGCGGTTACTTTATCGGGGTTCGAAGAACCACCGATGTCCAGGAAGTTAGCAGGCTGGCCACCGGCGTATTTAACAGCATCCATAGTAGCCATTGCCAGACCGGCGCCGTTCACGACACAGCCGATATCACCATCAAGCTCAACATAGCTCAGACCTGCTGCATTGGCAGCGAGTTCGTTGGGGTCAGCTTCTTCAGGGTCAGCGTAGACCAGCAGATCCTGGTGACGGAAGAGGGAGTTATCATCGATGTCGATTTTAGCGTCAGCTGCAATTACAGTGCCGTCGCCAGTGACAACCAGAGGATTGATTTCAGCAATCGAGCAATCGTACTGAGTATAAACTTCGTAGAGAGCTTTAATAAAACCAACAGCTTCTTTAGGCAGATTGGCGCCATAGACAACCTGATTGATTTGGAAAGGAGTCAGACCCAGATTGGGGTCGATCCAGACTTTAATGATCGCTTCAGGATGAGAAACGGCGACTTCTTCGATATCGACGCCACCCATCGAAGAGGCCATTAGAATGGTCTGGCGATTGGAGCGGTCAAGAGTCAGACCGACGTAATATTCTTTTTGAATATCAATCGCCTGTTCAACCAGCAGTTTGCGAACGGGCAAACCTTTGATGTCCATGCCGAAGAGCTTTTTGCTGACTTCAACCGCTTCAGATTTCTCGACAACTTTAATGCCACCCGCTTTGCCGCGGCCGCCGACGTGTACCTGAGACTTCAGAACAACTTTCTGAATTTCGGGATGAGCGCTTTCGAGGCGCTGAACGGCTTCACCAACTTGTTCAGGAGAGTAAGCGGGA
>CAJYHH010000491.1 GCA_913773825.1 Candidatus Sericytochromatia bacterium
CTTTTTTCTGTCTAAAGTTCTCAGCTAAGTTCTAAACAAGACCTGAAATAGGCTCGTTGTTGAAAGCGAATGCCTGCCAGAATCTGCTCAACGCGTTCTGCTGACAGTCGGCCAATCCACTCACCTAAATCTGATTTATTTAAGCTTTCAAGCTGTGAGACTAAGACCACGCTGGGCTTTTCGAGATTGGCTTCGCCGACATTCAGCAGAAAATTGCCGGGCTCACTCACCCGCTTCAGATTGCTGGTGAGCCCACAGACGATGACTGTCTGAATCCGGCTGTGATTAAACAGATCATCCTGAAGCACAATCTGGGGGTGCGGAATACCCTTGTCTTCGCCTGATTGTTTGGCTGCCAGAGCCCAATAAATATCACCCTGGTAAATCAGCTTCGGTGTGTCTGACATCTTGATGCTCCGGCAGATAAGGATCGAGTTTGGAGTATAGCAGGCCTTCAGCAAGGGTTTGGCGCTGTCAAAGGGCCTGACCTAAAATAGACAGATGAAATTATCAAACTTGTTTAAGCCCGTTATTTCTCTGGGGTTTGGATTATTGCTCTCAGCCTGCCCGTCTGAACCGCTGGAATCACCGGCCTCTTATGCTCCTGACACCAGACCAAGCACTATGCAGAGTCAACAATCTGCCAAACAACAGGCAAACTCAACAAGCTTGCCCAGACGACTTAGCCCGACTCCTAGTTTGCCGCCTCGGCCAATTGATTTAACGACCCAGAGTAATTATCAGCCAAATGGGGTGTATAGCAGTTTGATTCTGGATGCCCGGGGGCTTAGGGTTGGGGCTTCGATGAGTCCCAGCATTCTGGTTAATCAACAACAAGTCTATCCCCCTGCTGGAGAATTAGATACGGACTATCTGGTCAATGTAGGTTTAGCTGCCTATGTCTATGGCAGTCTCAATCAGGCTAAACAAAGCAGTCGAGCAGGTCAAAACCCTTTGATTATTCGTCCGCTTTCAGCACAAGGGCCTGGCGGCAGCGGCGTGACTTTATCGCCAGTGGACGGAAAAAATCTATTAGCAGCGGAGCGACGTAGCGGTTTACTCAAACGCTTTAAAGTCATTTTTTTATTGGATCAAACAGATTAGCGATCAGGCTGGCCTTTATGTCATTTTACGTTTAGCAGCTGATGGTCTAACTTAACAAAGCATACTAAATGTATTAAAATGAATAAAATTTTAATCAGGCTGGAATCTAGATGAGTAAAACGCTGATCCCTACTCAGGAATACATTGAAATCAAAGGGGCGCGTGAAAACAATCTAAAAAATGTTTCGCTGCAGGTGCCTAAACGTAAAATCACGGTGTTTACGGGTGTTTCAGGTTCTGGCAAATCCTCAATTGTCTTTGATACTATCGCCACAGAAGCCCAGCGTCAGCTCTATGAAAACTTCAGTATGTTTGTGCGCAGCTTTTTACCTCGCTACCCCCAGCCAGATGCTGATGGGATTGAAAATCTCAGCATGGCGGTGATTGTGGATCAAAACCGGCTGGGTGGCGGGTCCCACTCAACAGTTGGCACCATTACAGATATCTATACCGTATTGCGCTTGCTCTATTCCCGAATTGGCTCGCCGCCATTACCGGGTTCTCACTATTTTTCTTTTAATGACCCGCTGGGCATGTGCCCAGAGTGTAATGGTCTGGGTCGGGCTTTGACGGTCAAACGCGAAGAAATGCTCGACATGAGTAAATCCCTGAATGAGGGCGCAATTACCGTGCCCTTTTTTGTTAACTGGGAGTTGCAGGCTTATAAAGCCTCTGGCTATTTTGATAATGACAAAAAGCTAGAGGACTATAGTGAAAAAGAGCTTGAATTACTGCTTTGGGGCAAAGACCGCAAGTTTAAAATGGGTGAGGGTGAGGGTGCAATTAACATCAGCTATTTTGGTGTACTTGAAAAAATTACGCGCTCGTATATCAAGCGGGATCTTAAAACTCTGTCAGAGCGCACGCAAAAAGCAGTTTCACCTTATTTGACTGAAGGCGAATGCCCTTTATGTAAAGGCAAACGTCTGAGTCAGGATGCCCTGGCCGTTCAATTACAGGGCAAAGGCATTGCAGAACTGGGTGGGCTTCAGGTCTCAGAGCTGATTGAGTTTTTAAAGCTGATTGATGAGCCGGTTGCCAAACCAATGTTGATGAGCTTAATTGAACGCCTGCAGCATATGGTTGATATTGGTCTGGGTTATATCAGCCTGGATCGGGAAACCGACACACTTTCAGGCGGTGAGTCGCAGCGCATCAAAATGGTCAAACACCTTACCAGTAGCTTAGTTGATGTGACTTATATCTTTGATGAGCCCAGCGTCGGTCTGCATCCACGGGATGTTTACCGCTTAAACAGTTTGCTGCAGAATCTTCGTGATAAAGGCAATACGGTGATTGTGGTTGAACATGATCCTGACGTGATTCAAGTGGCGGACTATGTCTTTGATATTGGGCCAAACGCTGGCGCTGCAGGTGGCCAGATTGTTTACCAGGGCACTTATCAGGGTTTACTTGAATCAGGTACTTTGACCGGTCGATATCTTAAGCAGAGTCTGCCGATAAAAGCCAGCTTCCGTCAGCCAACGGGTCACTTAGCCATTAAAAACGCCAAGGTTAATAATTTAAAAAATGTCAGCCTTGAGATTCCAACTGCTGTGTTGACGGTCGTAACGGGTGTGGCGGGTTCTGGTAAG
>CAJYHH010000492.1 GCA_913773825.1 Candidatus Sericytochromatia bacterium
AGACAGACCCAGACCGTGCACCAGGACGATAGGGGGCCCTTTACCGAGTGTGCAGTAAGGGATTTTTAAACCCTTCCAGATATAGACATGACGTTCGGCTTTGTCTGTCCAGGTTTTAAATGGGTACATTGTGATGATCCTTTATCTGAACATCTGTGCGTGAGCAGGAAAACATTCTCTATGATTATGATAAGGAGCAAAGGCATTAAGGCTTCAAGCTTTGGCTATCAAGACTCAGCTAAATCAATGCAAAAATTCTAAAACGCAAAAAAGAGAGAGAGCCAAAATCAGACCTGATTTTGGCTCTCTGCTTAAAAGTTTGTGCTTAAGCTGTGAAGCTTAGCAAACAGCTGGGTTTAGTAACGGCTGTTGCTGTAGCTACGGCGCTGTTGCTGGCCGCGCTCTTCACGGGGACGAGCTTCGTTGATGTTGAGCTGGCGGCCGAGGTGGTCCATGCCGTTCAGAGCATCGATAGCTTTCTGTCCGTCTTCGGCGTTGGCCATTTCGACGAAGCCGAAGCCGCGGGGACGACCAGTTTCGCGGTCGGTCATGACGCGGATGTTGCGGATTTCGCCGTACTGAGAAAAGAGCTCATCAAGGCTCTGTTCATCAGCTTGATAAGAGAGGTTGCCAACGTAAATATTCATGTAATTATAAAATACCTTTGAAAAAATAATAACTTAGGACTAAAGGGGAGGTTACTCAGGAATTCAATCACCGTGTAAAACGTTTTGTTAACGTGTCAAAAGTGAAGGTTCGCTGTAGGAATCAACGGTTTCCTAAACGTCCATATATTTCATTATAAGCTAGGGTTAAGCAAAATTCAAGGGGCTGTGAACTTTTGATTGCAAACTTGTGGGCATACACACAGACAAAAGCCTTGATCCTGATCATTTAAACAGAGCTTAGAGGCTTGTTTTATCTGTGTTTTACAGGCTTTGTTGTTTAGAGATTGCCAATTTTTTTTCTGGCCTGGTCAATCAGTTTGGGTTGCAGAAGCCGTCCAAGGCCGCAGCGATCGAGTTTGAGAATCAAGGTTTCACGGTTGATATTCTGGCTCGCCGCAGCGGTTTCGAGATGCCAGTTATGTTGATTCAGCAGCTGTAGATACCAGACGCGACGTACCTGGTCACGGGTCAGGGCACAGGTTTTAAGGTAAGCGAGCCGACCTTGGGAATCTCTTATTAGTTCACCCATATGAGCGTCCTGGTCAGGGTTGTTTAGATGAGTAATAAAACGTTCAAGCGCATAAGGGCCAATACTTTGAACGCGCTGAAGTTGAAGCGCTTGGTAGAGCACATCTGCTGCCATCCAGTGCTGAAAATCATCTAGTTCTGATTTAAGCATCTGTAAACGCTGCTGATAATCCTGCCAGGATGTTAGTTCACCTGCTGCTGGTAAACTAAAGGGCTGTGCCTGATAGGGTAAATGGGCATAGTGATAAACAATTGTTTCACAAAAAAAATCACTTAGCAGGCTGCGATGTAAGCAGCGGTAGTCGGCTGGATGAGGATAGACAATAGCGGCTGCTAAAGCGTCAGCTACAAATAATAATAAGCCGACTTGACGTTCATGCATTTCAAACACGCGCAGAGCTTCTTCTAAACCCAATAAATATTCCCCAGACAACACATTCTCCCAGCTAGGAGAAAGCCCGTGAGAGACGGTGTAGCGCAGATAATCATCTCGCCAGTCGACTGTTGGCGCATTAAAATAGCTGGCCAGATAGCCTTCCATGGCCAGATGCAAGGGTAAAAACCGCAATCGCCGTTTACCCTTGCTAGATTTTTCATGTTTGGCCATTCGCGGCATTGAGCGTACGGGCAGGCCTTTCCAGCGCTTGCCATCAGATTTTGACAGCTGGGTATCGGTCAGGGCGTGGGGGATCCCTTCTGCGTCCCATTCCAACACATAAGCATGGGGAATATATGAGTAATAGGCCATATTCTGAGACAGTTCAACGGCAGTGGCGCAGTCATCATAGACTTTGCGAGCTAATCTTAAATCACTGCAAATCTCATTGCTAATAATCGGGACCAGCCGAAGTGTACGCCAGACCTGTGCTGGAGCTGTGCTCAGACCAGAGGACTGAAACACATCTTGAAGCTTAGACAGGCTGGACAGTTTGGATGAAGACATCAGCTGCGCTCCTTAAATAAGTTTCAAGCTGCTTGCGGCCTAGTTCACGTTTGGCAAATAAAGCTAAGATCCACAGTACAGGGATATTTTCAGCTTCTCTAATCCCAACAACCGGTATCTCTGGACTGAGGCTGACTGGGGTAAAATCCTGAGGATTAAGCACAGGGTTAATGTGCAAAATTTTAGGGGCTTTTAGCTGATTTGATAACTTAAGGGATTCCATCAACCAGTGAGTTGCGCCAGCCGGGTCGTTTTCGGCTCCATCACTGACAATGATTATTTCAGTTGCTCCCCAGGCCAGTGCTTCAAGCAAACGGGTTGCAATGCCACTTTGACCACGCGGCGTGACCAGCAAGTCCTGCTCAGGCCAGTTTAGCCAAAAGTGTTGATAATCCTGAGCTAAGGGCTGCAATAAATAATGAACACCTAGCGCAATAGCCAAAGGGTGCTGCTGGCGCTGTTGAGAACCTGAACTGGAATAAGAATTATCCAGAATCACGGCCAGCCGATTAAAGCCTAGCCAGCTTGGCACAAAGCGCTGACGACAGATCTTTACCCAGGACTGGAGTTCACTTAGGCGCTCTAAGCGTTCGTTTAAAGGTAGTGAAAGAATATATACCAAGAGCTGAGTTAAGCCGACCCGGCGGGGATTTAAGTCAAGTTTTAGTCCCTGCCCATTAGCCTGATTTTGCAGACGTAAACGTTCTTGAGCCGTTAAGTTAACAATCTGGCTAAGCAGCTGTTTACGCGAGATTTTTTGGCGGGCGGCTAATCCTTCTGCAATGCTAAAAGGCAGTTGATACAGGGCCTGGGCAGAAAAATGGGCCTGGCGATAATTTTCAAGTAGCGGATCAGTATATTTACGCTGCTTCCAGCCCTTTACAAATAAAAAGTCATAAAGCTCTTTTGTGAGGGGTAGATGCAGATGTCTAAAAATAATTTTAAGCAGACGACGATATTTAACCGCATCAAAGCTCAGATTATTACGCCAGCTCAAATAATCACGCACCGTTGCTTTTAAACGTCGGTTATTAACGCGAGCTTCAGCTAAAGCCGCAAAGAGCTTATATACCCGATGAGGCGGAAGTTGACGTAAGGCTGCTCGAATCAATTCGGTCTCTGGCTGTTTTGGGTCTGTGGGGACAGCGGGGGATCTCAGTAGATTGTGAATAATTCGCTGCTGATTATGGTGATTAATCCCCAGAGCCAGAGTTGCGGCGTATAGTGAGCGATAATTGAT
>CAJYHH010000493.1 GCA_913773825.1 Candidatus Sericytochromatia bacterium
AAAGGCCAGATCGGCTAACTGGGCATCAGTTAAACTCAAGCTGAAGTATTTGTTCCTTATCTCCTTGAATCTCTGAATATACTCGTGCACAGGTAAATCATGCCGCTGTTTAAACGCTGTCAAGTCAGATAATTTCATCTCATGAACCCCACTGTAAAAATAGCTGTGGAATTGCTTCTCCAAATCGGCCCAGCTATTGATCGACCCATACGGCAAAGAGGAAAACCAAGTAAAAGCCGATCCAGACAAAGATAACCGGAATAACCTAACCTTCAGAGCGTCTACAACCGATGCTTCACCACACTGAGCTAAGAATCGGCTAATGTGCTCATAAGTTGACACACCATCTTGTCCCGAAAATTTGGAGAAGTCCGGAACTTTGAACCGATTGGGAAGAGGAACTCTCTCAAACCACTTAGGGTAAGGCTGCCGATACAAGCTTCCAGTCTCTTTTGGTTTAAGCCCAAACTGTTCCCTCATTACATCAGCAATCACATCGGCCCACGGTCGTTGCTGAGCTGCTCCCTGTGACTGTTGTTGCATGGGCTCGAACTGACCGTATTGAGACGCAAACTGAGGTTGAGCCAGTCCCCCTGACTGATATTGGGTTTGCGGGGAAGGAGGCTGATATTGATAATTCAAGTTGCCCCCTGGTAATTATGAAGGTTCGGCTGAATATTACGTGCCAAATGCTCGGGAACAACTTGAGGCATTACTGTGCCATCCGGCTGTACGTGGTGAACCAAGTGTTCTGGGACGACTTGATTTAAAAATCGTTGTACAGGCTGTTCACCAGGCGTCACAAACCCGGCCGATGCGCTCATTGAGCCTTGTTGCTGAATCGGCTGAACGATTTGTTGTCTTAACAGCGTTTGCTGAATCGGCCGCGGAGGCTGTTGCCTTGGTGGCGTTTGCTAGACTGGTTGCACAACTTGTTGATGGATTGGTTGTACAACCTGCTGAATCGGGAGTGTCTGTTGAATCGGCTACTGCTGTATTGGATCAACAGCAGATTGAGGCGGCAGAAACATGGCGGCAACCTGATCTTGCGTCGGCCGATTCACAACCTGCCCACTATGCTGTGGCTGCTCTCTCATCAACAACTGAGGGTTCACCAGCTGGCCTGGTGCCAATGCTGACGAAGTAGGTAAGGGAGTCGATGCCGGCGCCGTCGGCTGAGCTGATGGTGTGACGGGGAAAGCTGCCTGAGTAGATGGCTAGGCATCAGTGATCAAAGGCCGATAATTTGCAAAGACAACTCCTTGCAAATAAACTGGGTCTGCAGCCTGATGTTCTTCAACTCCAGAAAAAAC
>CAJYHH010000494.1 GCA_913773825.1 Candidatus Sericytochromatia bacterium
GATCAACCAGCCAGAGCCAATAAATAAGCCTGCTCCAGCACCCACACCTGAGAGAATAAAGACCAGCAGAATGCGGGTGACCTGGTTGCCCCACCAGCCTTTGGCTGTGAGGATATCTTCAGGCAAAGACTCAAAGTCTTTAACTTTGGGTTTACGGACCCAGGCTTCAACCAAACCGGTCACATGCCCGATCCCGATTAAGGGATGCAAAGTTGTAATCGGCGCTGCAAAGAAGGCTGAGATAATCGTCAGTGGATGGGCAAAGGCAATGGCTGAGCCCAGAGCCGCCAGGCCGCCGGTTACAAGCGTCCAGCCGATAATCCCACGTAGACCCTTTTGCAAAGATTCGGCATTGGCGCCACCTCTGATAAACGGAACAAGCAAAAGTGCGACCAATAAACCCGGAATCAGCCATTTCAGCACTTTTGACAGGGTTGAAGGCGGCGGCAGTTCATCGAGTCTTTCCAGCCGAATGCTATTGTCAGTCCAGTGAGCCAGCATGCCGGGGACATGGCCGGCGCCAACTACGGCAACCAGCTTATGACCAGGTGACTGGCGGATTTTTTCGACCATATACAGGTCTCGTTCGTCGATCAGACGCTCTTTAATGCCAGGCAGAGTGGTGCCCATTTCAGTCAGCAGCATTTCAAGCGCGCCCTGTTCTTTTAAAGCCTCAATCTGCTCAGTGGTGACGTCTTCTTCTTCTTCAAATAAAGACATCAGGATCTGGCTAAAGAGCTTCATGCGGGTCCAAAATCCCATTAAGCCCCAGACGCGCTGTAAGGTCGTGCGAACTTCGCGATCAATTGTTGAAACATTGGCATCAATTTCTTTGGCCGCTTTAATTGCTGCTTCCATTTCAAGGCCAGGTTTGACATCCATATCTTTGGCCATGCGGCGCTGAATCGAAGACAGCACAAAATTTAAAAACAGCACAAAGGTCCGTTTTTGTTTGATGACCTCCATGATGTTGGTGTTTTTCCAGGCATCGGGATTTTCGAGTGTGCTCATACGCGTCTGGCAGAGTTCAACGCAGACCGTATCGGGTTTTTCGGCTTCAATAATCTGAGTGACCAGCTCAGCGCTGGCTTTAGAAATATGGGCCGTACCAATCAGGATGACTTCGCGGCCCTCGTAGCTGAGCCGATGAACAGGCTCTTTGCGGAGTGTGGATTCAGTAGTCATGAGGGGTATTGTAGCAAAGGCAGACGAAGCCTGCCGTTATGGGTGATGGGTTTTGAGTGGTGAGTTTAACGACTAAGAGAAGAAAAAGAGTATTTTTGATTTTCTTTTGTTTTTAAACCCAAAACCCATAACTCACCACCTACCACTGGGCAGCGAAGCTGCCCTAGCCATCTCTATCTGGAGCTGATACGATCTGACAACGCATGAAGAGCTTTTATCGATTGATTGAACTGGTGACAGGTGCCAAGCGGGATGAGGCTGCCCGGGCTATGAGTGTTTTTATGGCTTTGCTGCTGTTGCTAAGCTCTTATTATTTGCTCAAACCGCTGCGCAATTCAATCCTCAATCGTGAATTTGATCCCACTTCGATGCGTTTTTTGTTTTTGTTTATTCCGGGGATCTCACTGCTCTTTACGCGCGTGTTTAACTGGTTTTACGACCGCACACCTAAATTTCGCCTAATCTTTTTGACTTATTTGTCTATGATGGTCTGTAAAGTCTTGTTTATGCTGCTTTTGCCCCAAGGCGGCAAATTTCTGACCTTAATGTTTTACTTTTGGACAACGGTCTACTTTTTATTGGCGATCTCGATTCTTTGGGGCTGTATCTCAACAATTTTTAACTCAGAAGCCGGTGAAAGAATCTTTGCCTTTTTATCGCTTGGCGCGATGTTAGGCGCTTTGGTTGGGTCATGGGCTTCTCAGGCTCTGGCTGCTTCTGTGTATAAAGGCCAGACTCTATTGGTCTCAGCTGTAACGATGGGGGCTGTTTTAGGTTTTTTGGCGCTGGCTTTGCGCCATACACCCGATTATGTGGATCAGCCCCCAGCACCTAAAACACTAAACAAAGCGCCTAAACACACGGTTTGGAAAGACCTCGCTCAACTCTGGCAGCGCCGCTATGTGAGAGCCATTGGGGTGATGGTGTTTGCCCTGGCTTTTGTTAATACAGTGGTTGAGTTTCGCAGCCAAAAAGACATTGACGGTTATTTAGCCCAAGAGGCTTATCTTAAACACTATGCTGAGCTGAACAGCTCGCTGTGTCAAAGTCAGAAATGTGAAAACGGTGTCCATGCAGCTGGTTTTGTGATGATCCGCGATCTGCGTTTAACCGATCAAGACAAACGTCAGCAGCAGCTTAGTACCTGGCTCAGTGAGCAGAGACTAAACCTGTCAGCGGCCAGTCAGTATCAAGCTTTTCGTGCTTATCAGGATGATCTGGACGCCCGAACACAAGGTTATTTGGCAAATATCAACTTCTGGATTAATCTTTGCGGCATGCTGCTGCTGTTATTTGTGGCGCGTCCGATGTTACATCGCCTCGGCGTCAGGCAGGTATTGGTCCAGCTGCCTGTTTGTTTATTAGCTGTGGGCATATTGCTCTTGTTTCCGGTTGGGCTCTGGATGCTGGGAGCTGTGGTGATTTTAGTAGGTACGCTCAATTATTCGCTTAATAAAACCGCTAAAGAGCTGCTTTATACCCAGGCGGATGATGAAGCGCGCTTTCGCTTTAAGCCCTTAATTGATGGACCTGTGATGCGGCTTGGGGATGTCTCAGCGGCTGGTTTAAATATTCTGTTTTTAGATCTGATGCGCTTGCCCGTAAATCTTACTGACGCCTTGTTGATGGTGGCTGGCTTAGGGCTGACAAGCTGGTGGTTTGTGTCGAGCTGGGAAGTTGGGCGTGAATATCAAGAGCTGAAACAGACAGAAGCTCTTGGAACTCAACAGTTGGCTTAAGTTCTGACTGACTGACTGACTGACTGACTGACTGACAAAAGAGCAAACTAAATCTCTGACTTTAAATAGCTCCTTGATGCTTTTTGAACAGTAACTTGATGGCGTTTACGATAAGCTCAAAGCATGAAGTACTCAGGCTTTTTCGCGCAGCAAAGCTCTTTTCAACGTGATGACCAAACTTACCAAAAATTTGGGGTCCACAGACGGGCCACTTTGATTCTGTCGAGGATTCTGGCGATCCTCAGTCTGGTGCTGCTGAGCGGTTCTGGCGCTTTGGCTCAGCCAGCTGAAAATTTAGATGTGTCGCCCCCACCGGGTGGTTTATTGTTAACGCAGCCGCAGGTGGATTTACGCCCCCAGGTTAATCTGGGTATACCGGAGTTTCCGGATATCAATGTTAATCCCACACCCACAGCGGCTGTCACTCAGGTGGTCAGAGTTGATGAAAATGATAGTGACAGCCCTTTGCTGACACTGACCATTTTTGCCTTAATTGCCAGTGTCGGGATACTTTCGGCCTGTGTGGCGATGATGATGACCATGGGACGTGGTGCGCTTTAGAAAGTTTTACGCGCTTGCTGATGGGCGTCTGGCGTCGGTCTGGCACCGCGCATAATGGCGGTTACGCCTAGCATAGCGCCAACAGCGCCTTCAAAGCCACCCAGACGGGTCAGGCTCTGTGAAAAGCGATGTAAATCCTGAGCTGTTTTAAGTTCAATCCCCAGTTCACTTAAAATCTGGTTTTGAATCACACGGGCTTTATCAGGTCCGATCACAGCAGATAGTTTATCGTAGGCCAGTTGAGCAAAATCCTGGCTGGATGCGCCGGATAAAGTCATGATGCGTCCTTACTCTGTTGAGCCTGGTACTTCCTGAGTTCGGCTTCAAGCTCAGCTACACGCTGCTCAGCGCGCTCTTTTTGCTGACGCATCTCAAGGAGAGTTTGCTGGACATCAAGACTTTGGGCTGCCATTGCGGCAGTCAGAGCCTGAGCAGAACGGATTTCGTCGATGTTAGTATTTGTGCCAAACCAGCGTGTAATCCGGCCTTCTGCATCATGTCCTGGCACAATCCGGGTTAAAAACCAGCGAGCAATACCGTCAGCGCCGCGCAGGGTAAACTCCATTTCAAAGGGCTCCCCGGTCGCCAGGGAGTGTTGCCAGCGCTCAACAACCTTGGGCAGCATCTCCGGATCATGGACTTTTTCCCAACCCCAGCCCTGCATCTCTTCAAAAGTTGTGCCAGTATATTCATACCAGCGGCGATTGTAATAGTCGATAAAGCCATCAGGACGTGAGGTCCAGGCCAGGGTCGGCAGATTGTCAATAAAATGTTTAAGCTGTTGCTCACTGGCTGTTGCGCGAATACGCTGAGCTTCGGCTTCAAGACGGGAATTCTGCAAGTCCGTCTGATCAAAGGCAATCACCAGAATGCTGTCGGTTTCGGGCATTGGCTCATAGACAAAATTGACGTAGGTGTCTTCGACACCCTGGCCGCGATCCAGATCCAGTTGTCGGTCATGACTGATATAGGGCTTACCCGTGTTGCGTACTTCATCAAGCAGATCGTAAATATCCTGGCCGACCAGTTCTGGAAAAGCTTCACGAATGTTCAGGCCGATCAGTTTGCGATGACCAACATGTTTTTCATAAGCCGGATTAGCCATGACAAAAACATGTTCAGGGCCTTGTAAGATCGCAACTGAAACCGGTGTATTGGTGAAAAGCCGCGCCAGAATCTGACCTAAGTAGGTTTCTGGGTTTTGGTCTGCTTGCGGGCTCGTCATGCTGGGGGATCCTCCTGGGGGATGCATGTCTGTGATGCACTTCTGTATTGTCTGCTTTGAGGCACTTGGCTGCAAAGAGGGAATTTATCTTATTTTTAGGAAAATTATTGTTTTTCAGGCTTTAACAACTTTGTTAATTAGTTGTTTTTATGGGTCAAATAGCTCAAAACGGGCTTGTGGATTTTAGGATGATTTTAGCAAGGATTAAATAGCTCCTTAATGGCTTTTTCTTGAAAATTAATGTCTTATTAGGTAATTTTAGAGCACATTAAGCCGCAAGCAATTACAAGGAGACACAAACATGAAAATCGCACGCTACGTACTTCCCCTGATGGTCAGCGCAACTATGATGACAGGCGCAGCCTTTGCTCAAACCGATATGGGTACCAGCGACAGCTCAACTGCTGGCAGTATGACCACCCCCAATACCCAGATTGAAGTCCAGAATCAGGCTCCCGCTGCCCAGGCTCCTGCCCAGCAGGCACCGAATATCGACATTAAGATGCCCGATGCGCCCGATGTCAATATCACAACCCCAGCCAACACAGGTACCAATACATCCAGTACCGTCCGCGAAAGCTCAGAACGAGTGATTATTGATGACACCAATGACGCTGAAACCAGTAATGGTAACGTGATGATGATGGTGCTCTTCGGCGTACTGGCGATCTTCTTGATCGGTATGGTGATTATGGCCTCTACTCGTCGTAGCCCGGTTCAGTAAACAGTATCTAAATCGCAGCAAGCAGCACAAAGGCCCAGGCATTTGCCTGGGCCTTTTGGCGAGATGAACAAAGGTTAGATCATCAGGCTTTTGCTGAGTGCTCGTTTGAGTACATTTTTTCGATCTGCTCAGCATAACGCTGGGCAATCACTTTACGACGCAGCGAGAGTTTAGGAGTAATCTCGTTGTTCTCAATCGTAAATTCATTGGGCAGTAGAGAAAATTGTTTGACTTCTTCAAAGCGCGCCAGATGGCCGTTAGACACTCGATCAATTTCCTGACGAATCAGGTTTTTGACTTTGTCGTGGGCAATTAAGGTTTCGCGATCACCACTTAGCCCCATTTCTTTGGCTTTGGGTTCGAGATGTTCAAACGAAGGTACAATCAGGGCTGAGATATATTTACGATTGTCGCCAATTAAGACCAGCTGTTCAATAAACAAACTGGTTTTAAGTAGGCTTTCAATCGGCTGAGGCGCAACGTTTTTACCGTTGCTCATCACGATGATTTCTTTTTTACGATCGGTAATTCGCAGATGACCATCGCTGTCGAGTTCGCCAATATCACCCGTATGTAGCCAGCCTTCAGGTGAGACCATTTCTTTGGTGGCTTCGGGATTATTATAATAACCCTGCATAATATTCGGGCCACGCGCCAGAATTTCGCCGTCCTCAGCAATTTTGACTTCGACACCTGGAATGGCGGGGCCAACCGTGCCAAATTTAAGTTTGCCTTTGCGGCCCACGCAGATCACGGGACTGGATTCTGTCAGACCATAACCTTCTAAAATCGGCAAACCAATGCTGGCAAAAAAGCGCGCCAGTTCTTTCATCAGCGGAGCGCCGCCTGAAAGCAAGACTTTTAAATTGCCGCCGGTGCGATCCTGAATTTTGCCCAGGACTAATTTAGTCGCCAGTTTATACTGCAGGGCGAGTGTGCCCGACACATTTCCTTTTTGGCTGGCATGAAAATAGGCTTCACCAACTTTTAAAGCCCAGGCAAAGATTTTTTGCTTAAGCCCTGAACCGGCCTGAACCTGCGCCATGACGCGGTCATGGATTTTTTCATAAACACGCGGGACTGAGGCTAATACAGTCGGTTTGACTTCCTGTAAATTAGCTGAGATGGTATCAAAACTCTCTGCATAAGCAACCGTGCCACCGCAGACCACCACCATCGCGTAATAAACCACGCGCTCAAAGACGTGAGACAGTGGCAAAAACGAGAGTTCCAGAATATCCATACCGGGTTCAATCAGGATTTTGGCGCATTCCTGAGCATTGCTCATAAAGTTCTTGTGCATCAGCATCACGCCTTTGGGATTGCCCGTTGTGCCAGAGGTGTAGATGATGCTGCAGAGGTCTTCGGGCTGGGTATTGGCAATACGGTTGTTGATATCGGGCAGATGTTTGCCCAGATGCTGACGGCCAATGTTTAAGACATCCTCAAAGGCCATGGTTTTGACTGTACAAGCGGCATCCTGATGAATCGGATCCAGATAGAGAATAAACTCCA
>CAJYHH010000495.1 GCA_913773825.1 Candidatus Sericytochromatia bacterium
TCTGGCTTGAAAAAGAAAGCTAAGCAAGAAAACTGATTTTATTTGCGATAAGGCTAAATAAAAAGATATATCAGGTTATTTAGCCTGAAAATTTAGACAGGAGTATCCCATGGGAGACCTTAAAATCAGCGCAACGGCCCCTGTTCAAGCCCCGCTTAACGCCCCGGCAAAGGCTGAAAGCTCATTGAATAAACATCTGGGTGAAATCAAAAAAGCCGCTTTTGGCGAAACGGGCTCAGCTATTTTGGCTGGTGCAGCTGCTGGTGCCTTAATCGGTGGTTTGCCGGGTGCAGCTGCTGGTGGTCTGGTAGGTCTGGGCATGGCAGCTTATCAAAAAGGTTCTTCTGGAGCTGCAGTATCCAGCGGCGCTTTGGCTCTAGGTGTTGCCGCCGTTAGTTTTCCGCCTGTTGGGGCACTTTTAGTGGGAGCTTCTGCATGGTCTTTTGCTTCAGGCAATGCTCAAAAAGCAGCTGCTAAGCTGGGTGATTTTTTAACCAAACATGAGCAAAAAACTGAGGCAAAACCTGCTGCTCAGTAAATTTTAAACATTAATTAAAAAGCCGTGTGGGAAACCCTCACGGCTTTTGCTGTTGAATTGTTTAATTTATTCGGGATCGCCGATTAAATACAGACTGGTTGTTTTTTCTAATAAGTCGCGAATCGTGCTGAATTTGAGCAGGCCTTCTTCTAATAACATTGATGCCTGACGCTCGAGATCTACTGCAGCTGGCAGGGTCTGGTCGATTAACTCTTTGGTGAGCTCTTTATTAGCTTCGATTAAAGGCAGCAAAATAAACTGAGTACACGTTTCGATATTAACCTGCCGATCAGACTGAGACCATTCAGAGACAGGTTTTTGAATTTGTTGACGGAAGGGTTTAAGTAGGGGGTGTTGTTTACGCAGATTTTTCATAATGGGCATGATAGCAGAAAAGCCGTGAACCTTTGCCTGAATGGGTTGCTTCAAGCGGTTCACGGCTGGATTTTCAAAAATGAAAATCGTTTAGCTTTTTATCAGAGAGTTAGATAATCCGGTCAGCGAGGTATTCGCGATCAAGGATTTCAATCTGCTGGTGAGAAATGGCGATAATGCCTTCGCTCTGCAGACGGTTCAGGGCGCGAGTAACGGTTTCGCGAGAAGAACCAACCATATTGGCCAGATCCTGATGGGTCATGCGCAGGCGGTTCAGACGACGGCCGATGATTTTTTCTTCGGTTTCGAGCAGTTGGAACAGGGTGCTGGAGACACGACCATGAACATCTTTAAAGGCCAGGTCTTCAACTTGCTGGTTGCTCTGGCGAATACGATGAGTCAGGTCTTTCATGATACGCAGGGCGATTGAGGGATATTCATGAATCAGGCGCTCAAAGTCACCTTTGCTGATGCCAAACAGACGTACATCGTGATCAATGGCTTCAGCAGTGGCAGAGCGGGGCAGATTATCGAAAATAGCCATCTCGCCAAAGAAATCCCCAGGCTGCATGATCGTCAAGGTTTTTTCACGGCCATCAATTGCAACTTTGGCAATTTTAATTCGGCCAGCTTTGATGATGTAGAGGGTATCACCATGATCGCCTTCATGAAAGACGATGCTCTTACGTGAGTAAGATTTTTCCAGCATGATAGAGGCGACACGCTGCAGACTGTCTTCGTTTAAAGCGCCAAAAATCGGCACTCTACGAAGAAACTGAATTTTCGCCTCAATATCGGCCTTTTTACGGGTGTCCAGTACCATTATGCTTCCACGCTCCTATAGCAAATTATCGTCAGGTTATCGAAAAATTAACAGATCATTTCATTATGATGAGGTTATTGTAGTACACCCGATCCCGGAAGTTGGTGATGAATGTACACTTCTAGTCACGAAATCGAAAAAATCGCAGTGTCTTCCTGCTGGGATTTAAGCCTCGTTCAATCATTTGATCATTCATTGATCATTAAGGCAAGTCGTGTGGTTCTCGAGTAAATTTATACCCTACACCGCGTATAGAATGAAAGTGTTTGGGGTGAGCAGGATTCTGCTCAAAGAATTTTCTTAGGCGCATAACAAAATTATCGACAGAACGACTGTTGCCAAAATCAGGCTGATTCCAGACTTTTTCTAAAAGATCTTCGCGACTCAGGACCATGCCTTCGTTTTCAGCAAAGACTTTCATTAATTTGATCTCTAATGGCGTCAAATGACATTTTTGATTTGAGACCCAGACTTCAAAACGTTCAAAATCAATTTCGACCTGGCCAAAACTAAGGTGGCGTAAATCTTCTACTTGTTGATGCCAGGTCTGGCGTCTGAGCAAAACCTGAACCCGCGTTAGCAGTTCTTCTAAACTAAAGGGTTTAGTCAAATAATCATCTGCACCCAAACGCAGGCCTTTAATTTTGTCGGTTTCAAAATTTTTGGCGGTCAGCATTAAGACGGGCGTGTAAATATTTTTACGGCGTAAGGCATGGCAGATATCAAAACCACTGACACCAGGCAACATTACATCGAGAATAATCAGATCAAAACTTCGCTGTTCATCAAAAAGCAGCTGTCTCGCCTGATGACCGTCACGGGCATGAGTCAGCTGGTAACCTTCCATTTCAAGATTAAACAGCAGGCCATTGGCAATATGCGGATCGTCTTCAACAAGCAGGAGGTGGGGCATTTTAAGGTGGTGGGTTATGGGTTTTGGGTGGTGGGTTTAAGGCGGGGAAAAACAAGTTTGAAAAAAGACAGGTGAGTGAATGACAGAAAAGAGTCACGGGGTGACTACGCGCTCATGCCTTTTTTGAGCGACCAGGCACCATCAAAATTGGGTGGGGGCTGCAGGTCAACTGATTCAATCCGATGTTTGAGCGTGAGGGAAAGATTGTCTTGATTAAGGGCACCTTGTTCAAGCAAGGGCAGTGCTTCGCGGAACTGGCCCTGGCGATAAAGGCTCAGAGCTTGGGCGTAAACCGCGCGATGGGCGTCACTGCGGGTTTCGACAAAGGTTTCGTCCCAGGTATACAGCGTGACCATTTCATCTTTGCCTTGAACACGCACTGTATCTACTTCACGTAGGCAGGGTGCTAAACGGGTGCGTTCGCGAATGTCCGAGCTGACTAAGATCTGGGTATTGAAGTGTTTATTGGCGTCTTCTAAGCGAGCGGCTGTGTTAACCGTGTCGCCAAACAGATCTAGTTCATTGCGTTCAGCTACCACCACAGGGCCCCAATGTAGGCCAACGCGCAGGCGTAAGGGTGGGTAGTCCTGAATCTGCCGGAACTGCTTAACCGCCATCCAGGCAAATTTTAAAGCCTGGTCAACGGGCTGATAATCTTTGGCTTCAACGGGCCAGAGGCCAAAGGCGCACATCAGGCCATCACCAAGCAGTTTAACGGGGGTGCCGAGATGAATCAAAACCTGATCTTCGAGCAATTGCATCTGGGCCTGCATGTCTTTTGAAAACTGATCTCCAAAGCGCTCTGCCAGAGCGGTTGAATTTTCCAGATCTAAAAACAGGACAACACAGGATTGGGAATACTGCTGAGTAGAGGGTAAACCCTTGGTCAGAGAGAGTTTTTGATCACCCATCAGCAGGTTGTCACCTGCCCGAATGACGGCACGCGTCACGCGAACACCGTTTAGCAGAACGCCATTTGTAGAATGCAGATCGCGCACCACGTGATGTTTACCGGCTTTGTAAATCACGGCATGATGACGTGAAACCATTCGTGAAGGCAGTTGTAAGGTGCAGCTGGCGTCACGGCCAATTAAAATCGGGTTTAACTGGAGTGGGAGTTCTGCAATGGCGGTTTTAAGCCGCAGCCCAAAAGCATGCTCAAGTAAACTATCTGCTTTTTGGCCAATGACCGTGCGCTCAAAGTCGGGTTCTTCCAACCAGGGCATATCAGCAGACTCAGGAGCAGGGGATTCGACAGGCTGAGGAGCAGGCTGTTCGAGAGATTGTGCGGTCGGTTCATCCGATTGATCGAATATTCCAGTGGACATGCAATCGCGCTCAGGTGCTTGATTTCAGAAATTTTCTGTTTCTATAGTATCCCATACCTCAGGTTATATTCCAACCATGCCGGTGATGGGCAAGGGCTTGATTGCCACACGATTAGCTCATTACATGATTTGTAAATCTGGAAAGCTCTAACTAGAATAATCAAGCTTTAGGATTTGGGCGCTTCAGAATAATAACCGTCAAAAAGGGGCCCACCGGCTGGGCTGAGGATGTTTTCAACCAGACTGATTAAAGGTTGAGACAGCTGATCACAATAAAGGGCTTGCAGGGCTTCTATCACTTGTAAGGCCAAAACAGGATCTTGTTGTTTAAGCACGCGATGGAGCCATTTGCCTTCGCCGAGCCAGCAACCTTGCTGGCAGAGATAAAACTTAAGCGCCGCATCTGCTAGTTGAGGCGCAATAAAAATTGATTCTTCCGGGTGCTGGCTGCCGCGTAAGTCATCCAGCAAATCGCTGATCTGATAACGCTTAAGCAAAATCTCGTCTGCGCTTAAAGGTTCAGGCCCCGTTCTCAGAATAGTCTGGGCTTCTGTCTTAAGCGTATCGGCCCAATCGTCTTCTTGCCAGATGATCAGGCCCTCAGCACACATCTGGGGTAGGGCAGGCCGTCTACGCTTACGGTCCATTTCAAAGAAGCGTTTGATTGACTCGGGTGTATGCACAAAGAGCTCTACTGGCCAGCCACCGCGCAATAAAGAATGGCGATAAGGCGCAGCAGGCTCTTTTTCGGTCACAATGACGATATCCAGATCCGAAGTTGAAGTGTGATCTTCCCGAATGACGCTGCCAGCTAAAAAAGCAGCTAAGCAGCCGCTAAATTCAGTGGTAACAAGCCGAGCCGCCACCTGAAGTGGCGGCTGGGTCAGGGCGTCTTCGCTATAAAAGCTCACGCCGGTGGCTTGCTAAGAATCTTGTCGATCAGTCCGTATTCCAGAGCTTCTTCTGGTGTCATAAACTTATCGCGGTCTACATCATATTCAATGCGCTCAATCGGCTGGCCAGTATGATAAGACAGCAAAAAGTTCAGACGGGTACGCAGACGCAGGATTTCCTGGGCTGTAACTTCAATATCGCTAGCCTGGCCTGTGGCACCGCCGTGAGGCTGGTGGATCATAAGCTGCGCATTGGGCAGAGCCATACGGCCGCCTTTAACACCGCCTGCCATTAGAAAAGCGCCCATTGAGGCTGCTTGACCTAAACAGATTGTGTTAACTGGCGCTTTAATATGCATCATCGTGTCATAGATGGCAAAGCCCGCTGTAATCGATCCGCCAGGGCTGTTGATATAGAGATTGATTTCTTTATCAGGATCTTCAGCTTCTAAAAACAGCAGCTGGGCGATGATGATATTGGCATTGGTGTCATCGACTTCGTCACCTAAAAGCACAATGCGGGATTTAAGCAGGCGAGAAAAAATATCATAGCCACGCTCACCACGGGAGGTGCGTTCAAAGACATAAGGAACCACCACATTGCGTGGAGTCATCTGTTCATAATATTCCGGCAGTTCAGAATTCATGGATTGTCGCCTTTGTTGCGTATTTGCCCCTATTATACCAGCTTGGCTTCTGGGGCCATATAAGACCCGTTCAGAGCGAGTAAAAGCACCTGTAGGCTGGGAGTTTACTGCATCATACAGCTGTTTTAATAAATTTTTATTGTTGTCCAGTCTGAATTAATGCTGATTTTACGAGCTTTGCAGCACCATGATTTTTTCATAAACTAGAAATCTCTAGAACTTATTAAACAACCACACAACTAAAACTAAACAAAGAATACGACCTCAACACAGGAGCCCGACCATGAAGTTAAATTTAAAGCCAAACCCAACACTTAAACAGATGATTGCGCTAAGCGCTTTTTTGCCGCTTGTTTTGTTTTCTAGCTGCGCTACTCCCGCAGCTCCAACTAATCCAACCGGAGATGGCAATAGCAGTGATGGTAACGTCACTATTGAAGGCAAAGTTTATAGCGAAGCCCAGATTCGCAGCTCTGTTCAATGTTTTAAAAGCAGCGCAAATTCTGCTGCGCGCATGATGGGCTCACAGTTTGAAACGACCCTCAATGCTGCTGTGACCCTTAAAGGTCAGGGGCAAAATGTTCAGTATGAGCAGGGTTTATCTGGATTAGTGCAGGCGATGTTAGTGATGGATCGCAGCAATGCAGATGTAAGCTGTATTAATTAAAACTAAGTCAAACTGATGCTCACAGAAGCGCAATAGAAGCGCAACAGAAGCGGATCAAGGTCCCTGTGAGATTGCACAATTGAAGCTTTAATTCAAAAAAACTAAACTGATTTAGATCTATGCCGGGCCTGATCAAGGTCTGGTATTTTTTATGCGCGATCAAAAACTAGACGATTATTTGTTGACAAAACGAAAATCGTTTACTAATCTTATTTTTGTTTAGTGCTTCTGTTTTACAGTTTACAGAAGTAACTGCCTCAGGAGCCCGTATGAATTTAGATGATCTGACCATTGATTCAAAGCGCAATAGCCGTCGTGAGCTTAAGCGCAATCAATTATTGGATACCGCACAGGCTTTGTTTGTTCAGCACGGCATTCGTAAAGTCTCAGTTGAAGAGATCTGCCGCAAGGCAGGTATCAGTAAAGCCACTTTTTATAAATTTTTTGACAATCGCAATCAATTAGCGCTTTCAGTCTTAAATCGTATGACCGAAGTCATCAATTTTCGCTTTGAGGCCATTGTTGAAAGTAAACGCCCCTTTACTGAGCAATTGGCGATGGTGATGGAGCTTGATCGCAGTTCGGCCCAGGAAATGGGTCCTGCTTTGCTGGAAGACATCATGGCCTTAGATCAGACTGAGCTTCAAAACTGGATGCTGGATCAAGAAGAAAAATCCAAAGCGTTGATTATGCGCTTTTTTGAGCGTGGACAAGCATCTGGTGTTCTCAACCGCTGTTTTACCCCTGAATTTTTTCTGTATTTGTTTGAAGTCGGACGTGAAATGTTTCAGGATCCGCGCTTTAAAGTGGCCTGTCCAGATGTAATGACAAGAGGGGCATGGCTTTATGATTTTTTACTTTATGGGCTGATGGCTCCACCGCCTGACCTCAGTTCTGCACATTTTGCGATTTCAAAAACTCTTAAGGAGTGAGCCCTCTTTATGCTGCTATTTGCCAATCTGCTAAGCTCTGTTTTACCGTCTGAACCTCTTTGTCAGAGTCCTGGCTGGCGTGAGCTTGTGTTGACTTTACCTGAGCCTCAAAAGCTTGCTGCTGCTTATTCAGCGCTTTTGGGTTTGGATTACATTCAGGAAAACAGCGAGTGGCTGGTCTGGAATCCGGGACGTCCGGCTCATCGTCTTCGTTTACGTCAGGGGCAAGCAGAATCTTCTTTAGAATGGGCCTTGCCTTTAAATCTTGAGTCTTTACTGCCAGAGCCCTGGGGCATCAGTGAGTCAGCTTATGGGATCCGCTGTCGTTATGGGCAAGGACCCTGGCTTCAACCTGAAGATCAGCTGCCCTTTGCCTGTTTTTTGCGGGTCTGGAGTCCAGAGCTGACAGCCAGCACCAGATTTTATCGCCAGTTAGGCTGGATGGTAGATGAGAGTCAGCCGGGGCGATTGCTGCTGCATCCCCTAACGGGAAAATCAGGTGGGATAGAATTGCTTCAAACACCTGATTTAAAGAATGTGCAGCTTAAAGATAGTTGTGCTTTAGACCCATTTGCTAGTGAACCTGAGCTCTGGTTTCCAGTCTGGCAGCTAAAGCGTTTTATGCGTCTGAGTGAATGTCAGGGTCAGGCTGAATCACTTCAAGGGCCTTTAGGTGAACGTCTAAGCTGGCGCGTTAATAGCCCTGAAGGCCTAACGCTTGTTTTTTACGAAGATCTCTAAGAGCGGATGGCACTAAGCCGTTGGCGAACATGGCGGGCAAGCGCTGTTGGGGTGCAGTTTGCTTGGTAATGCTGCTGGCTTCGACTTTGGATTTCTAACATTTTTTCAGGCTGAGACAGCAGCTTCAGCACGGTGTCGCTCAGGCCGCCCCAATCAGAAGGCATTTCGATGCGGGGCAGACCTTGCAAATACCAGAACGGCGGCAGTTCATGAGTAATCAGCAGACAACCTGCTCGCATGGCTTCAAATAAACGGAGTGTGATCGGTGAAATACCAGGCGGAATCAGGCAGATTTTGCTGTTCATGAGGGTCTGTGAATACTGAGCGGGGCTTAAACCGCTTCTAAATCGGGGTGTTAGCTGAATCTGGGCCTGGAGCTCAAGATAAGGCTGTAAATCATAAAGTAACTGAATTGCCTGCATAATAAAGGCGCTGCGCTGCGGCAGGACCTGGCCGCTAAAAAAGACATCAAGGGGTCGTTCAGATAAAGGTATCCAGGGAACTTCAGGGACATCTCCGTTACAGCCCAGTGGAATTAAATTTACGTTTTCAGGCGCTGGCCAGATGTTTAAATCAGGTGTAAAAACCTGACCGACTTCTGGATAAAACTGAGGCAAGGTGCCGTCTTCATTCGACATATAAAACAAGACTGTGTTTTGATCAAGCTTACTTTGAATCTGTTCGGATTGATGCTGACGACTAAAGATCAGCCAGCGATAGTCTTGAAAGTGTTCCCAGGTGCTGAGTTGGCGAAAAACCGCTGCTAATAGGGGAAGTTCAATAAAATAGTCATGCATATGAACTTCAACGCCAGCTAAATTTTTCAGAAATGCTAATTCGG
>CAJYHH010000496.1 GCA_913773825.1 Candidatus Sericytochromatia bacterium
GAGAAAATGTAAACGGGCCCAGACCAGACTCCCATCACGTCTTAGCAGTTGTTTTTCAGTCTGATAACTCTTGAGCTGATGTTTGGCAAATTGGGACAGAGTTGTTGTTAAAAACACTTGTTCTGACTCCGAAAACCAGTCTGACACCATCCCCTGCTGAAGCTCAGACTGGTGATACCCCAAAAACTCACTGAAGGTTTGATTGACCTTCAAAACTCGTCCTTGGACATCAAACAGACATTTTCCAATTCCAGATTGCTCAAATAAAGTTTCAAAAAGTTGGTTCATTTCGATTTCCACTTGAGAAGTGACATCAGCAGCATGTTCAACAGCCAGGGCAGGTAAAGGCGTTAGCGGGAAGGCCTGCTGTTGGGATATCTTGCGATGCATGCGTTTTTGATGAGCATACATAAAATGGAATAATCTCCAATTAACGTTCAGTTCTCAACCCATTCACCTCTGTCAAAAATATCAGAAACAGAGGAACCCTTAAACAAAAGACCTGGGGGCGTAAACCTGTCTAGTCTATTTATACCCCAAAACAAAGAGAGCAAAACAAGCCATCCATGCTGATAATAGGTCTGAGAAGCTGAATTAAATGCTGATGATTTAACTCCAGCAGGCCTTGAGCATTTTTGGCTTTATGACGCCATTTTAAACGAAACGATAGGGGACTGACAATATTTCTCAAATATTTAACAAAAAATTTCAAGCCAAGAAGTAGCAGACTTGCTGACTTATGGTCAGCTGTGGGGCCTGTTTAAAACATTTGTCCTGCTTTTGTTTATCGACTCTATTTATCGTCAGTTTTAAGGGCTAAACGCGCCAGAAAAACTCATTTGACGCCCAGATTAAGGAATTTAGCGAGTCCTCATCTGCTGTGGGGCTTAAGGCTTCAGGCCAATTAAAAGGCCTTCAGGTACGGTCAGAATCAGCAGGGTCCAAACCTTGCCTTTGAAGGCCTTGCTCGCTCAGATGCTCGCTCAGATCTGCTAATGCTTGCCGGTCAGTCATAAAAAAAACCAGCCTGCTTTGAGACGCTATTTGCTCGTCAGTGCTCAATAATCGGATTGTCTTTGTTGTATCAAAGCCGGCTTAACTCAGCCCAGAGCCTGCTTGAAGCTTGCCTGTATGAATTTTCAGCTTATAAAAGCACTAAGAAACCTCTTTTTGTGATTAAAACGAGTTATTCTGTTATCTCATGAGACCTGTCCTGATCACCCAGCTCAACTCACTCTGCCAGACCCGCCTGCTTTACCCTTGGGTCACCTAAGATGCTGTCACCTGCCCTGCGCCGTCCCACTCACCCTTTTTTGCTCTGGTTAAGCTCGCTGGCTTTAGTGTTTTTTATTGCCTGGGCTGATTATTACACCGCTGATGAATTTTCACTGGCAGTATTTTATGTCTTTCCGATGCTGTGGATGACCCAGGCAGGGGGCTTGATTCCAGGTTTACTCTGTGCCGCTGTCTGTAGCCTGAGCTGGGCCCGGCTTGATGTTCAGATGCCCTACCAGCATTATTTATCTCCTTATTGGAGCTGGTTGATTAAACTAAGCTTTTTTACGATTATGGTGGTCATTTTTAATCGTCTGCAAATCAGCATCGCCAATGAGCGGCGGGCCGCTAACGAAGATCCCCTGACGGGCTTACGCAATCGCAGGGCCTTTTTTGACCAGGCCCAGTTTGAGCTTCAGCGCGCCCGTCGGCATCAACAAGCACTGGCGCTGGCTTATCTGGATGCAGACAATTTTAAAGCCTTAAATGATAGCTATGGTCATGACACAGGAGACGAATTACTCCGCGTCATAGCCCACGTAATGAAACAGACCCTGCGCAGGACAGATCTGTCAGGCCGCCTGGGAGGGGATGAATTTGTGGTGCTGCTAACGGACTGTGACCCCGATTCGGCCCAAGACGTGATGAGCCGCCTGAAAGCCGAACTGCTGGCTGAAATGCAAGCCCATAACTGGCCTGTCACCTTTAGTATCGGGCTGGTGATCTTTAAAGATTTTCCCGATAATTTTGATCAGATGCTCCATGAAGCGGATCATTTGATGTATCAGGTTAAAAAACAGCATAAAAACCAACTTGCCGCCAAAGTTTACGAGCAGGCGTCTGTCACTCACTGATTAAGCGGCTTAAGCAGCTAGAAACAAGTTGACGCTGTCCCCAGACCTGCATTATCTTAAGGACTCAACGCGCAATAAAGAGGTGACCTATGCATAAAGCATTTATTCCCGGCTTGTTATTAGCAGCGGGCTTAAGTCTGGGCGCCCTGGCGCAAGAAGTCTCGAAAGGTCAGCCAGCTCAGATGGTCAAATGCACCTGGCAAGGCAACTGGGGAATCAAAGGCAATGCAAAAGTGGCCAATCTGACCTGGACAGGTTTTGCCTTTACCGCCCCTAACGGCGGCTGGCTGGTCTATGCCAACGGGAAAGATTCAGCCGGCCCTTCACGTCTGCGCGGTGGCTGTATGAAAGGCAGTTGTGACGTTCAGCAAAAGTATATCAGCGGCCGGGTTAAAAACCAGCTTTACTATTACAAGCTCAACTATAAACTCTCTCCCCTGAACAAAGGCTCCCGCACCATCAATTTTACCGGCACCTGGGGGGCAGATATGGTTCAGCCCACTCATAGAGGAACCGCTAAAATTAATGGCCAATGCCGTCTGGATAAAGTCACCATTGCGGGCCTGCCAAAACTGCTCGGCTGGGACGATTCAAATTATTGAGCCTGTTACTTTTTAACCAGATGCTTATTCTGTTATGCCGGGTTTGTACCCAGAAGGCATCAACATCAGGTATACCCTAAGGACACATCTCTATAGTGTAAATCCTTA
>CAJYHH010000497.1 GCA_913773825.1 Candidatus Sericytochromatia bacterium
GTTTGAGTTGCTGCAAAAGCGGGTGTGCTGACCAATAAAATCATTAGAAAGATCAATTTAAACATGCGCTCTAGTATAACTGTCGCGGTGATTTTTACCTGACATTTTAAACTTTAAACTTCAAAGCTCGAAGTTTAAAGTTTCACCTTATTCAAAATTGACTTCATCATCCTTTACAATTGATACATCGAACCTCTAAACGGAGACTTCATCAATGCCCAGTACGCGGACCCAGGTTCCTGCAGGCCAGCGCCTGATCGACAGTATTTCGCGCTCAATTATCGGAAAGCCCGAAGCCATTGAACTTGTGGTGACGGCTCTGCTTGCCGGTAGTCACGTTTTGCTTGAGGATATGCCCGGAACCGGTAAAACGCTTTTGGCCAAGTCTCTGGCCCGCTCTTTTGACGGTAGTTTTAAACGCATTCAGTTTACTTCTGACATTATGCCCTCTGATATTACCGGTAATTCGATTTTTAATATGAAAACCGGTGAATTTGAGTTTATTCCCGGGCCGATTTTTTCAAATATCATTCTCGCGGATGAAATTAACCGCGCCACACCACGTAGCCAATCCAGTCTTTTAGAAGTCATGGAAGAAAACCAAGTTACGGTTGACGGCGAGACTTATGGCTTAGAAAAGCCTTTCTTTGTTATTGCGACTCAAAATCCGCTAGAGTCATATGGGACTTTTCCTTTGCCTGAGTCTCAGCTTGACCGCTTTATTTTTTCGTTTAATATGGGCTATCCGGGTCTGGCTGAAGAAACAGATATTCTGCGCTTACACCGTCAAAATACCCATCAGACCCGCACCACGTCTTTACATTTTCAGCTTGAGCCGGTTGTTAATGCTGAAGAAATCCGCGAGTCCCAGTTTGAAGCCTGGAGTGTAGAAGTCAGTGATGAAGTTGAGCGTTTACTACTGACGATTATGCAGGCCACTCGCACCGATGAGCGCTTTGCACTTGGTGCAAGCACCCGTGCCTCTGTGGCGTTTTTGCGCGCCATTCAAGCTTATGCCTATTTAAAAGGCCGCAACTATACTACTCCCGACGATCTCAAATATCTGGCCCCTTTTGTGCTGGGTCATCGTATTGCTTTGCGACAGCCCGCTCGCCGTCCAGAAAAAATCGCCGTGATTCAGGATCTGGTCAAGACAGCCCTCAAAGGTCACTGAGATATTTATTGAGAGATTCAGTGACGGGAGGATGGTTGGATCTGAATCAACGGCGGAAAAAGCGTGCCAAGCGAATCTGCTAAATTTGACAATTAAGGCACAAGTGGGGCTAAGTCAGGCATAAAGGTTCTGACTGTGGCCCAACCCATGCCCTGATTGGTGCTGCGTTTTGTGACCAGCACCATCAGCGAAGTTTTACCGGGCACAACTTTCATAAAGTGAAAAGTGCCTTTAGTGGTCATAAAGGTTTCTTCGACGACATGTTCGGGTGTTGTGCCGCGCTGTTTGGCAATTAACTGCTCAATTCGGCTGATGTTGCGCCCTCTGAACATGTCCACAGCAGCGGCCGCTACGGCATCCAGATAATCCTGGCTAAAATACGGCACGGTGTGGTGAACGCCTAACATCATGCCAGACTCCAGATCGAC
>CAJYHH010000498.1 GCA_913773825.1 Candidatus Sericytochromatia bacterium
TCCCAATGCGCCTTATATTGTCACCGACCTTATGCATTTAAATCACCATGACTATATGCCGCGCTGGTATGACGGCTTAATGGTCAGCGCTTCTGCGATGACGGGCTTGTGGGCGGGCTTTTTATCGCTAAGAGAATTTGAAGCTGAGCTCTGGCAGCGAATTGGCTTATGGCCGACGCGTTTATTTGTGGCCTGTATCTGGTTTTTGTCTGGCATCGGAATTTATCTTGGGCGGGTCCTGCGCTGGAATAGCTGGGATTTATTTCATCATCCAGACCATCTGTTTAAAGATATTCTCATGCCTTTTATCAACCCGCGTGACTATACTCAACCTTTGGCCCTGATTGTGCTCTACGGAACGTTTTTCTGGCTGAGTTATCTGTTCTGGCGCAGCCACCAGGGCAGTGAGTTTAAGCGAGAGAACTAGTGGCGGGTAGCGAGTCGCTCGAAGTCAATTATTGCCTTTTTCTTATGCTTTTAAATCCACCACTCACTACCTATAACTCACCCCACCACCCTGTTATCCAGCCAGCGTTCTAAAATCTTGATCAGGGCTTGTTGCTGGATCGGTTTGCTGAGATAGTCATTCATGCCAGCAGCCAGGCAGCGCTCCCGATCGCCTTGCTGAACATGGGCTGTCAGAGCAACGATGGTCAGAGCTGGGTACAGGTTGTTTTGACGAATGTGCTGTGTGGTTTCAAAGCCGTCCATTTCAGGCATCTGGCAATCCATCAAAATTAAATCGTAAGTCTGATGTTTGAGTGTATTTAAGACCGCTAGACCGTTGTCGACCACGTCAACGCGACAGCCAAGTTTTTCTAATAAAGTCTGAGCAACTAATTGATTAATCGGATTGTCTTCGGCCAGTAAAATGCGAGCTGAAAAATGCTCGGTTGTAGGGCTATGGGTGTTGGGGCTGCTGATGAGATCTGGTTCTGGCTGGATCTCAAAGTTGCTTACAAACCAGAAGCAACTGCCCTGGCCAGGCTGGCTGCTGACGCTAAGTTCGCCCCCCATCAGATCCACAAGCTGGCGTGAAATGGCCAAGCCTAGTCCCGTGCCGCCGTATTTGCGCGTTGTTGAACCATCCAGTTGAGTAAACGGCGAAAACAGGCGATTGAGATCAGCTGCTGCAATTCCAATTCCCGTATCCTGAACGCTGAAGCGCAATCTGGCTTGAGGACGGTCTTGAGGGTCGATTGTTTGGCTGACTGGTTCACAGCTGACTACCAGACTAACGGTGCCATTTTCAGTAAACTTGATCGCATTAATCCCCAGATTCAGCAAAATCTGACGGAGTCGACCCGGATCGCCATATAGTTGATTGGGAACATCTGAGTTGATTTGAAGCGTCAGCCTCAGACCTTTTTCTTGAGCCTGAAAAGCCAGGATCGAACGAATTTTTTGCATCTCATTATCGAGATTAAATGGCAAGAGTTCAAGCTCAAGCTGGCGGGCCTCGATTTTGGCCAAATCCAGAATATCGTTGATCAGGGCTAACAGGGCTTCGCCGCTATGGCCAAGCAACTCAGCATAACGTTGCTGATCAGCACTGAGCTCAGTGCTGATCAGCAGTTGGCTTAAACCGATTACGCCGTTAAGCGGAGTGCGTAGCTCATGAGACATATTAGCCAAAAATTCACTTTTAGCCTGATTGGCGGCTTCGGCCTGGCGGGCCATGGCGCTGGCTAAGTCACGGGCGGTTTCAAGCTCATGATTTTTTTCATGCAGCTGCTGCTCTGTAAGTTTACGCGTGCTGATATCGTGAATCACCATCATCAGCCCATGTTGTGAACCTCTGCTTAGATGTTGTAAATCCAGCTCAAACCAGCTTTGACCGTTTGCATGAGGTCGTTTGATCTCTAGTCGGCGCTGTATCTGGGTGTGTTGACTGGCCTGCTTGCTCAGTTGCTGAAGCTCTGGCCAGTCAGGCAGAGCTTGATTCAAAGGCTGGCCTAAAGACTCTGTGCTAAGACCCAGTAATTTAAGCGCCGCTGGATTAAAGTCTGCAATTCGGTTATTTTGATCCAACACCAATACGCCATCGCTCAGTTGCTCAAATAAACGTGCCCGCACAATCGGTGAGAGATTAAACAAACGCCAGTTGGTCAGACCCCAATAAAACAGCAGACTGCTGAGTACCAGACCAAAAGGAGTTAAGTCCAGATGCCAGCCATCTGACCAGACTTGATAAATCAGCTCAGCCAGCCAGGGAATCAGTGAGCCTGCCAGCAATAAGCTCAAGGAGCGGCGCTGGGGGCCAGCAGCCTGTAACCAGCTGCGCAAATAGAGATAATTACTGGCCAACATGGACAGCGCCATGTAGACCAGCAGCAGAGTATAAGCAGGTCCTTTAACAAATTCTGCAACTGGAAAAGGACCTGCGGTATTTAAGCGCATGTTTTGGTAATAAAGACCATGCCAGGCGTTGGTCCACTGTAAGCCCATTAAGACCAGGCCAGGCAAAAACAGGGTGATTTGCCAGATCTTAGAGATTCCTCGTCTGGTATAGGCTAAAGCTAAGCTGACGCTGAGCCCTGGCAGCAAACAGCCACCCAAATACTCCAGTTTGAGCCAGGTTTGTAAGCTACTGAGCGTCAGACTGCAAAGTTCACCAGCATAGCCCAGGGTATAAACCGCACTTGCCAGCGTCAGCAGAGCAAAAGGGCGAGTTCCGGCGGCTTGGGGCATTTGCCAGCTACGCCAGGCAATGATCAGCAATAACAGTCCAGTAATCAGCAGGGGCAGAGCCAAAAAGTTAAACGTCATCATCATTCTATTCTTGATTTTAAGGGATTTTTAAGACGCAAAACTGAACACCGACTTGAAAACAGTAAAAATGTATTAAGCATTGCCGAAAAAGTTAAGCTAAAGTTAATAACTTTTACTTAACCTTGGCGTCTGAATGGCGCTACAATATTGAGCGAGTTTAGTGAGTCAGGAAGTTATCAAACCCCCTATGATGTTGGAGACCGGAACCGTGGAGCCTCAATCCGCCTTAAATCCCCAGGCCAGAGCGCCTTTTTTTGAAGCATTAAGAGATTATCTCAAAAAAGACATGGTCGCCTTTCACACGCCTGGGCATAAATACGGCCAGGGCGTAGACCCTGAGTTTTTGGATTTGGTCGGTCGCAATATGTTTCGCATCGACCTCTGTGAGCTGCCGGAAGTCGACAATCTGCATGACCCCGAACATGTGCTTAAAGAAGCCATGGAGCTGGCTGCAGACGCTTATGGGGTGGACGAAAGCTTCTTTTTAGTTAACGGCTCTACCTGCGGCAATAATGCGATGGTGCTGGCGGTTTGTGACCCTGGCGATAAAATTCTGATTCCGCGCAATGTCCATAAGTCAGTGATTTCAGGCATTCTGCTCAGCGGCGCGATTCCGGTTTATATCA
>CAJYHH010000499.1 GCA_913773825.1 Candidatus Sericytochromatia bacterium
GTTAAGCGGACTGGCGCTTGGGCTAGGCAATGGACTTGATGATGGGCTGGCACTCTGCTCAACAGCAGGGCTGGCAGAAGCATTTGGAGAGGCCGTCGGCGAGCCACTTGCTGACGAACTGGCTGAAGAGCTTGGCGACGGACAAGGTAAAGGGGATTGATAATCCGAACCCTTAATCGGAACCGATCCACAGGGCGAGGGTTGTGGGGGTGCCATTCCGTAACAGGCGGATAATGTCATCGTCACGCTAGCGCCTAACAAAAGCTGAGAGCCTAAACGCAGACGGCGACCCAGGCTGGGGCGCTGTAAAGGCTGACAATTGGGGCAGGCCTGCAGACCAGCAGGTACAAATCCTTGGCACTCAGAACATTGTTTCATGGTGACACCCCTTAATTGATTATCAGGACTGACATAAGCTGATTATAACACCTTCAAATAAAATTTACTTTTTAGTAAATAAATCATAACCCACTTAAGCCAAGCTGTAAAGCAAGAATTTAATCAGACAATGGAACACTGCGCTGAAACAGCGGTTGTAAACGCTGAATCAATGCCGCTACAGCCGGTTTATGGCGCGAAGCTTGGTGACTGATCAAAAACAGCTCTTTGTAAGCGGGTTCTGGGGGCTGGGCCACAATCATAAGTCGTCCTTGATCCAATAGGCTTTTGACCGTAAACAGCGGCAAATAAGTTGCTGCCCGGCCAGACGACGCCCAGTCCAGCAGCACATCGAGCGAGTCGCTTTCACAGACAATTTTGCGAGGAAAGCGCTGTTCGTCCCAGCGGGGACGTTTAAGATGTGGGCCACTGCTGCGCGGCACCGCGTAACTCAGCACACTCCAGTGACAAGTTGCCTGAGGGGCAGAAACAATTACAAATGGACTGCGCCAATTGCCCACTTGCACAAGCTCTGGAGCAGACAGCAAACTGTCACACAAGCCGAGATCTAAACGGCCCCTTAAAAGCGCCGATTCAATTTCGCTGAGAACAGGCTCAAACTGAATATGGGCAAAAACCTGGGGATAAGCACGTAAATAATCCGCTAAATAGCCTGGCATAAAATCCAGACAAGCCGCTGATTGCCAAGCAAATGAAAGCGTGCCTTCAAGCGGTTCGGTTAGCTGGGTAAAACGTTGCTCAAGTCGCTTCAACGCTAAACTCAGACTACGAGCCTGCTGCAAAAAAATCAGCCCACTGGGGGTCAAGTGAAAACGCTGAGACTCAATCTGATGTAAAGGGGTCTGAAGCTGCTGCTCAAGCTGAGTCAGACTGCGCTGCAGGCTCTGGCGCGAGACGCCTAATTTTTCAGCTGCAGAGCGAAAGCCACCGGTTTCAGCCAGGGCAATAAAGTGTTCCAGCCATTGGGTTTTTAATCCGTTTAAGTGTTCATTCATCTGACAAGCCCAACAAATCCAGAATCGCCTGGCGCAGCTGATCGGCTGGCCCACTCAGGCTCTTGGCCCAGACCAGATAACGAGTATACTCAGCTTGAAAAGGCGGATGACACAAAACCACTAAATCAGCAGGGACAAATAATTGCGGCACATGTATGGCTCCAGCCCCGTGACGGGCCAGCTCAATCGCCATACCAATATCCGCACTGGCAATAATCCGGCGCGGCCAGCGTGATTCAGGCCAGACGTTTAACAATGTATCCAGACTAGCGGGATTACCCGCATAATCCAGATAATCAAGCTGGTCCCAGTCGGCTTTAAGTTCTGGACGCCCCACAATCACATAAGCAGAAGGCTGCAGCGCAGCACAAAGTAAATCAGGCTGTTCAGGCGGATGGGGCAGTAAGCCCAGGTCCAGGCTCGCTGTGAGCAAACCCTGTTCAATCAAACCAGGCCCACCCGGCAGCAGGCTAATTTCAGGCTTGAGCTGTGTATCAGCCTGCGTCCAGTTTTCGAGCAGCCCCAGGATGTCTGCGTCCAGGCCCAAGACAGCCGCAATATGCAGACGCTGCTCAACAGGCGGTACCAGGCTAAAGTCAGCGATACCAGCTAATAAAGGGTAAAGTTCCGCTCTTAATAGCTCGCCAGCTGGGGTCAGCTGCTGACCCTGGCCTTGATTGCGCACAATCAGCGTCTGGCCTAAGCGGCGTTCTAAAGCCGCAATTTGCCGACTTAAAGCCTGCTGGGTCATATACAGCTGAGCAGCTGCAGCAGTAAACGAGCCGGTTTCGGCCAAAACCAGAAAGTTCTGAAGGCTCTCAAGTTGCAGCGCCAAAGAAGGTCTCCTATTGCGATTATATGAGTTGATGTGAGTTGATGTGAGTTGATTCAGGATACTGGCAAGCTGCATAAGAAGCTACACATTTTGACAACCATTGCTGGCCCATTTTTTTTGTTAGACGCTCGGATTTTCTGCTGTCATAATCAAATTCAATTTAGTGCTCAACGTGTTAGTGCTCAACGTGCGTTTCACTCAACTTGTTTTTTAAAGGTGCCGATCATGACTCAGCTACAAGCGATGCAAAGTCTTCCTCTTCAGAGTCTGGGCGCTCGCGGTGGCGTTGCGGTCAATCAGCCCCCTAATCAAGCCAATCGACGCCAGCAAAGTGTGGCAACCCGTTCGGGTCAAGCCCGCCCGACAGCAGAGAGCGCATCCAGCCTAAAAGCAGATCAAATCCCGCGTAGTCTGATGCAAGTTGGCTTAATCAGCGGCGCCACAACCGGTGGCATAATCGGCCTGGCCTCGATCCCCCTGATTCCCCACGTCATTGTCAATGGTGGTGCAGCCCTGGGCACAGGCCTGATTGGCGGCATTGCCGGCGCCGTTGCAGCCGATAGCGCAGACAATGTCTTTGAGGCCGCTCTTTATGGCGCGGGCGTTGGTGCCGCTATGACGGTCGGCATTGCCCTGTTTGCCACCGATCCAGGCATTGCCATCGGCGGTGGCTTGGTTGTGGGCGGCATTAGCGGCGCGATTGGTGGTGTCACCGCCAATATGGCGCGTTATAAGTCGGTTGAATCAGAAAAGTAACCCTCGAATTAAACATTCTGAGCTCACTCAGAACACTTCGTTTCCGGCAAGTTTTCACTTGCCGGATTTTTTATGCTTAATCGCTCAAGTCAGACTTTAAGTTCAAACGGCGTCAGGCCATAACTTTGGCCGTTAACCTGCAGCTCTAAAAAATGTTCACCGGCAAATAATTTGCGGGTGGTCATCAGCCGCAGCGGGTGATTTTTTTGGAGGGTGACTTGCTCTCCGGCTTTTAATTCTAGGGTTTTAAGCTTAAACACTTTGGCACTGAGTCCGTTTTTGGCATTGCGAAAATGCAAAAGATAATCAACCACTAAGCGGCAGTCAGCCTGGGCTTGAATCTCAAAGCTAAAGCTGAGAGCTTCGCCTACTTTAACTGCTGACTGCAGCAGCTGGGGCTGACTCACACTGACTGGTGCTTCTGGGGCATAACCCAGATAACTCAGAGTC
>CAJYHH010000500.1 GCA_913773825.1 Candidatus Sericytochromatia bacterium
AAGTCATGCGACTGATTGTGCGCCTGGTGGCGCTGGTTGATGTGCTGGGCTTACTGGCCGGTGGCGCTGGCGTGGCCTACTATTTTCAGCAGCTGAGGCCACCCGGTGGCAAGAGCGAAATGGTGTATCTCGTCCGCAAAGGCGATACGCTCTACAATATTTCACGCGAGCTCGGAGCCAAGCAGATTCTTAAAAATCCGCAGGCTTTTCGCTTGATGGCGCGTTTAAAGGGTCAACAGGATGAGCTCAAAACGGGCTTTTTTCGCTTTGACGCGGACATGACCGCGTCACAGATTCTCGATAAGCTTGTAACCGGCAAGTCTGAAAAAATCCGCTATACCGTGCCCGAAGGTTATCGGATTGACCAGGCGGCTAAAGACCTGGATAAATACCAGCTTTCATCAGCTAAATATATGGAGCTGGCGCGTAAGCCGGATGCTCAGCTGATTAACGATTTTCCCTATTTAAAAGACACCTCTGGTGTGAATAGTCTGGAAGGCTATCTTTATCCAGATACTTATTTTCTTGAAGGCTCTGAGCGTGAGCTGATTTATGCCCAGCTCAGTCATTTTGAGAAAACGGTGATGCCGCTTTGGCAAAACCGTCCGGCCAGTCATAAACTCAGCTTTGATAAAACCATTAAACTGGCTTCAATTGTTGAGCTTGAGGGTTTAGTTAACCGCGAGCTGCCAATTATTGCCGGTGTGTTTTTAAAACGCATGGAAATTGGGATGAAGCTGGAGTCAGACCCCACCACTGAATATGCCTTGGGCTGGCATCAAGGCGCAAAAGGCCTGAGCTTGGAAGACATCAAGATCGATTCGCCGTATAATACCTATCGCTATCCTGGGTTGCCACCGACTCCGATTGGTAACCCCAGTGCAGACGCGATCAATGCCGTTCTGCACCCCGATCGCACCGAGTATCTCTATTTTGTGGCCAAAGGAGACGGCACCCACGCCTTCTCTAAAACCTATAATGAGCATCTCAACGCAATCCGGCGCATCTATTCGCTCAGATAATTCAGACCCGCAGTTTTAACGTTTTAAAGAGGCAGAAAAATGGGTGAAGTCAAGCTTAACAACATCATCAAGCGCTTCGGCAATACCGACGTCATCAAGAACCTGTCGCTGCATATCCGCGACGGAGAGTTTCTGGTGCTGGTTGGCGGCAGCGGTTGCGGTAAGTCCACCACCCTGCGTCTGATTGCGGGCTTAGAAAGTGCTGACGAAGGTCAGATTCTGATCGGCGATAAAGAAGTGACAAACGTTCCACCCAAAGATCGCGATATTGCGATGGTCTTTCAGAACTACGCCCTGTACCCGCATATGAGCGTCTACGACAATATTGCCTTTGGCCTAAAACTGCGTAAATATTCCAAAGAAAAAATCGACGAAAAAGTCCAGCAGGCTGCCGACATGCTCGACATCCGGCCTTATCTGCAGCGCAAGCCCAAAGAGCTGTCTGGCGGTCAGCGTCAACGTGTGGCCTTAGGTCGCGCGCTGGTCCGTGATGCTCAGGTTTTCTTAATGGACGAACCCCTGTCTAACCTTGACGCTAAGTTACGTATGCAGACCCGTACTGAAATCAAACGTCTGCAAAAAAAGCTTGGCATTACCACTGTCTACGTCACCCACGATCAAGTTGAAGCCATGACGATGGGTGATCGCATTGCGGTTATGAAAGGCGGAATCATCCAGCAGCTCGCCACTCCTGCAATTGCTTATGAATTCCCCGCCAATCTGTTTGTGGCGGGCTTTATTGGCTCACCCTCAATGAACTTTATTAAAGTTCGGATTGCCGACATGGATGCCAATAGCGTCAGAGTTGAGGCCCCCGGCCTGAGCTTAAATCTGCGCCGTCCTCCTAATACTCCCCAGATGGAGGGCTTTAAAGGCCAGGACATGATTCTGGGTGTACGCCCTGAGTTTTTAGCTCTGGTTGAAGGTGATGCTGACAAGACTAAAAGTGACTGGCAACAGCTACAAGCCTGGATTGATGTGGTTGAGCCCTCTGGCTCCCGCACCTTTGTACATATGAGCGTGGGCCAGGATTATAAAATTATTGCTGAAGCTGACACGATTAAAGTGATGAATCTGCAGGGCGGCTCTGATCAGGCCATTTGGGTTGATTGTGGCCATGTACATCTGTTTGATCCCAGCACTGAAAACCGTGTCATGAGCACAGCCCAGGATATGCTGTGAACCCTGAATCTGACTTACTGAAACAAGCCAAATGATCCGCACTGAAGGACTCGTTAAAACCTATCGCGGTCGCCGCGTCGTCAACCAGGTCAACGTACGTGTGGCTCGTGGTGAAGTTGTGGGCTTGCTTGGCCCAAACGGTGCCGGCAAAACCACGACTTTTTATATGGTGGTTGGCTTAGTCACGCCTGAAAAAGGCAATGTCTTTTATGACGACAAGCGTATTTCGCGTTTGCCGATGCATCGCCGTGCGCGCCTGGGTATCAGCTATTTGCCCCAGGAAGCCTCAGTCTTTAGAAAACTGACGGTCGAAGACAATATTAAAGCGGTCTGGCAGCTTTTGCGCGTGCCCAAAAAAGAGCACAAAACGCGCTTAGATGATTTGCTCGAAGAGTTTAATCTGACTCATGTGCGCAAATCCCGTGGTCATCAGCTTTCAGGCGGTGAGCGCCGTCGCGTTGAGATTGCCCGCGCTGTGGCAACGAACCCATCTTTTTTGCTGCTGGACGAACCTTTTAGCGGGATTGACCCGATTGCGGTAGCTGGGATTAAAGAGATGATTGTGCATCTGCAAAAGCGTACCATCGGGATTTTGATTACGGATCATAACGTCTCAGAAACACTCGGGATCACTGACTGGGCCTATATTCTGACCCGTGGCAACGTGATCGTTAGCGCGCCATCTGAAGAAGTGGCGACAAACCCACTAGCTCGTCGTTATTATCTGGGCTCAGAGTTTCACTTCCAGCGTTATCGCTCAAAACTCAAATACCCCTACAGCGAAGAAGAGATTCGCCAGCGCCACGACGAAAGCGTGATCAACCTTGACCGCATCAACTTCGATGACTTAGACGCAGACCTCAGCGGCGAAGGCAAATAAGCCTGAAATCTATTTTCATTGCCAATAGAGTTTTAGCTCTTGGTAAAGATTAAAGAAGCGATCTGCTGAAATTAAAGTCATTTCTTCAGAAAGAGCTGTAGCAATCAAGATTCGGTCAAATGGACCTTTATGATGAAAGGGCATATTTCTTAGTTTAAGAACAGCTGTTTCTGCAATAGGTGCAATCTATATGTTCATGCTTTGAGCTTGTTCAAAATAGACTTCAAGTGGGCTGCCAATTGAAGCTTTTCAAGGCTAATCTTGATACTCATTTCCCAAAAGCTGACAATGCTGATGGCTAATCAGAGACTTCCTGACTGTTTGTCTGAGTGCTGTTTAGCAGCTGATTATGCTGCTGCCAGCGGGCTTTGAGCTGATGGACAAAAGCAGCTGCTGGAGGAGAAAGGGTATAAAAGTCTTTTGCCAGCAGACATTCACCCAGACTAAAACTGAGATTGGGTCCTAAGGTAGTCTCTAACAGACCCGCTTCAATTGCCGGAAGGACATAAGGCAGAGGCAAATAGGCGATGCCGCCGCCAGCTAAAGCCAGTTTGAGCAAGATATCCAGACTGCCTAAATAACGGACTTGAAAATGAGAGACTTCTGCAGGATAAATAATCGGTTCCTGGTTAAAATAGCGCCAGGCGGGTGGCAGCAGATAATATTCAGCTACCGACGCTTGAGTGCGTTTAACAAAGACACCGGGCCATTTTGGGCCACTAAGCATCGGTAACGTCAGATTATTGGGGACCCAAGTGGTTAATCCCAGTTCATACTGCCCAAGTAACACGCCTTTTTCGACATCCAGCGGTTTTTGGCGCTCGGCTGTAAGCTGTAGCTGGGGAAAAGTTTGTTGCAGCTGAGCAAAAATCGGCATCAGTAATTCAGAGGGGTAAGCCTGTGAAAAAGCCAGTTTAAGCTCCTGGCGATTGTCGGCCGTCAGCTGGAGTTGGGATTCTAACTGGCTTAAGCGGTTTCTAAAGCGCTGACTCTGATTGATTAAACTCTGACCCCGTGGATTTAACACCAGTCCTTGGGCTGTTTTCTCAAGTAAAGCTTCGCCAATAAAGCTTTCAAGCAATTTGAGATTGTAGCGCAGGCTGTGTTCGGTTAAATAAAGTTCCTCTGCGGCCTGACGAATACTGCGGGTTCTGGCAATGGTCTCAAGATATTCCAGCCATTCAGGTTTTAGATCAAAGGCTTTCACTTAAAGCCTCCTGTAAGGCAATTAGCCAGTTTTGCAAAGTAGGAGAGAGTTCGCCCAGCCAGACTGCATGGGGTTTTATGGGCGCCACGGAGAGTTGATGATAAATTTGCAGCTGGTCGTGTTGAACAGCTGTTTTAACCAGCGGCCAGGGTAAATAACCGGCACACATGCCTGAGTTTAAAAACTCCAGAAGCAGATGCAGGCTATTGACTGAACCGATACAGTGAGCGGGTACCGGTATGGCATCATGAGCGGTTCTGAGCGGATCGGGATGTTCGGGTGAATCACAGCTAAAATAAGGCAGGCTCTCTGCTTGAGCGAATTTAGGGCTGCCAACTAAGAACCAATTGAGTTCAGGCAGCGCCAGACTCTGAAAGCCCTGGCCCGGATCTGAGCCCAGCAGACCTAATTGAAGTTCGCCAGCCAGAATAAAAGCCAGAATATCTGGCTCACCAAGCGGCGCGATTTCTAGCTCAGGGTTGCTTTGCAGATGATTTAAGAGCAAAGACAGAGGCAAAATCTGGTTCCAGAGCGCACTAATCCCAATTCGCTGATCTGATTGGGATTGATTGATGGGCTGGTAAGCTTGCTGCAAACTGCTGAGTAATTCAGGTAAAGCTTGATACAGCTGCTGACCACCAGGCGTGAGCTGGAGACGGCCCGGCAGACGAAGAATCAGTGGTTGCCCAGCCCAGCTTTCAAGCTCGTGCATATTGCGGCTTAAAGACTGTTGGCTCAGATTGAGTTTAAGGGCGGTTTCAGTAAAACTGCCGATCTCAAGCAATTGCTGAAACTGAAATAACCAGCTTAGAGAAAGTTTTTTCATCGGTCTGTCTAATCTGCTTCATTTGCCCAGGTTATTTACAGTTTATTTAACGGAGGGCTGGGTTTGATGACTGGATGCTAAACAGCATGCGGTGTTGAATCATATTCGTCAAGTTGGCGGAGATTTGAAATTTTTGAGTTGACCACGCAGATGATGAGTTTGTTTGGGGGTTGGCGGCAAGTCTGAGGCATATTCAACGATGAAAAGATTAGAAGATCGTGATCTGTTCTGATAGAAAGTTTCTTGATTCGGGTACACTTAAACAGAGCTTAGTTTTTAATGATGCTTTGATCTTTTTAGACTTTTTCAGATGAGGTGGTTTTATGCTCAGTCCTGGCATCCCCAATGATTCATCCATTCGGTCTCAGACCCCGCAGCAGACCCTGCAAAATACGCTGCGCAACAGTCTGGCTGACAGCAACCTGAGCAAAGACGAGTTTGATCAACTCAACACCCTGATTCGCGCTGATAACAGCATTCCGGGCGCTGAAAAAGAAAAGCTAATGGCGATTCTGAACCAGGCTCGCCAGGATTCTCGCGGCTTTTTATTTTTTAAAGGCAAAATCAACGAGAGCGAACTCGGCAAGCTTCAAGAGATGTCTGAGCAGCTCGGTAACTCACCGATTGCCAATGAGCTGAGAGAATCTTTAGAAGAAATTGCCACCAGTAACGAACAAGAACGCAGCACTTTTCGGGGCTCTGTTCATCGCGATACCCCTTTTTCGCCCGATAGCGGCATTACGTTTCCAGGTCGTTCTCCCCGCAACACGGGTGAACCCGTTCAGGTGGCTGACAATCGCCGCGCACAGCGCCGTACCGCAACTGATGCGTCACCGGTTTCAGGCGGTCGCCGTAGTGGCGGCACCCCTCAGTTTAATCGTTTGTATGTCTCACAAAACGGCAATAATTTAGCTTCCGGTGGTGGCGACTGTGGCCCGGCTGTAGCGGCGATGGTGCTTAAACACTTTGGACATATTCCTCAGGGCACCAGCAATCGCGAAGCGATTCAGGCTGTACGCCGTGAAGTCGGTGTCACCAGCCCGCGTGGTGGGGCCTGGGCCATTACTGAAAACGAAATCACCAATGGCATTGAAGGAATCAGCGGCGGACGTGTTCAGGAAACCGGCAAGCGCAAGTTTTCAGGTGGTCAGGGCAATGCTTTTCGGGCAGAAGTTAAAAGCCAGCTAGACCGTGGTGCCCTGCCCATTATTGAGCTGGGTTCACCTTATGGCAGCCCGGGCCGTCACTATATGGTGGCGCTGGAAGTTAAAAGCAACGGCAATATTGTGGTAGCTGACTCCGGTGGCCGCCGCAATTGGGAAATTACTCCCGCTGAGCTGAACCGCCTGATGGAAAAAGCGGATCGCCGTGGCGGCAGCTACGTGATGTCCTACAGCCAGAACTAATCAACTCAGCTTTTACTACCCTTAAAAACCCTCAGCCCCCAGAGAATATCATCTGGGGGCTTTAAGTTTGGGCTCAACCATAAGCTTGAGAGATGAGCTGATTATCTTAAAAAGAAGCCGTTGGTATTGCCCCAATCGCTAAACAGCGCAAAAGATAGCGGCGCTGAGATGCGTAGCAGGGCTGTAAAGGAGCCGGGTGAAGGATAAATGGGCGTGGCGACATCTACACCTAAAATAGATCCAAAAGGCGTGATGGCGTTAATGCCGCCGCCTATTGTCAGTTGGCCACTGCGGGGTAAAATATTGTCGCGCCAATAAGCACCCTGATCTAAAAAGACGTTGAAGTCTAAAGCCCAGCCATCCAACATACCCTCACTGCGCTGGCCGATTAAAGCTTGCATGAGCTGGTCGAACTGCATTGGGGTGGGTTTGTAGATATAGTGAAGCTCTTCGGAAAAACGCAGGCTGTGTTTTTCGGTAATCGAAAACTGAGTGGCGCCGCGAACCAGCCAGGAGCCTGTGTTGAGAAAGCCTCTGTGAAAGGGCGCATTGGAGCCAAATGTTGTTCCCGCTGCTGATCTGAGTACAAATGTCCATTGGTGCTCCTCATCGCTATAAGGCGTCCAGAGACTGGTGCCTGTAAACGTTGCCTGAAAAAAGCGAGCGTCTAATAAGCTGCCTGCCAGGCGGGTCTGCAGAAAGTTGCCTGATTTGGGCAAACGATAGTCATCAATGTCTGAATAAGACACTGTGAGCGAGGGCATCAGCATCAAGTCTGAATTTTTGCCGCTTTTGGTCAGGCTCTGCGGGGTATTGGGTGTTGCAGATGGATTGGGTTGAGGGCCCTTGGCATATGCAGAAGTCGCGGGCAAAGCATCAACATGGAACTCATCATCAAGCAAGGTAACATTAAAGACGCCCCGAATATAGCGGCGATGATCGGAATCTGACCAGATCGGAAAGCCTGAATACAAATCAGCGCCTAAACTGCGAATCCAAACCAATTCTTTGCCGTTGCCGCTGAAGTTGGGGTACATAAAGTCAACTTTATTGTACTGATTCAGGCCTAAGCTCATGCCTTCAATCGGCATATAGTTAGTGGCCCAACCGGCTGTATATTCCCAGTCCTGAACTAAGCCCAGAGCGTCTCCAAACGGGAAGGGAATATTATTGCGCTTACCCATTACGCGCACAATCTGGCCGCTGTCAAAAGGGTTATCGACAATTAAACCTGCGGTGACGGCTAAGCCAACGACGTCATTTAAGGCCAGATTGCCGGTCGGAATATAGTCCGCGCCAGACACCATATGCAACTCTAAATCAACTTGGTTGTCAGGGGCCGGATGAAAAATCAGCTGCAAAGGTAAAAAGTGATTGTGCTCCAGCCAGTCAATATCAGCAAATAATTGTTCGCGATCTAAAGGCTGGCCTGATTTTTGGTGCAGATTATGCCGGGTCTGGTAGCGTTCACGGGGTGTGCTGCCGCTGATTTCGATTCGGCGCACGGTGCTGAGCTGGGGCGGTTGTTCGATAATCTGAATCGTCCAGACCCCCACAACCGATTGGGCATAAATCCGAACATTGGGGTAACCGGATTGCAGATAAATATCGCTGAGCCAGGCCTCTAGCGCAGCGGGATCGGGTTTAAGCTGGCCTTGAAACCAGCTTGTGACTTTCTGGCGTAAATAAATCGGATTGAGCTGAGTGGGGGTGGGCTCAAATTTAATTTCAACCGGCAACTCACCCAGAATCAGAGCGGGATCAGCCGTGGCTGGGGTTAAAATGGCCAAAACAAGACCACAGGCCAGTGAGAGCACCAGCAGCCAGGCT
>CAJYHH010000501.1 GCA_913773825.1 Candidatus Sericytochromatia bacterium
GCTTTGAGCGCATCTTTGCCTGCTGTTGTGCCCAGCTCAGCAGGGGTTTTAGAAGACAGAGTGGTCACAACCACATCTTTAAACACCGTTTCTTTGGGTTTAAGCTCTGTTTTAAGATGTGACAACCAGGTTGAACGCCCTTCTTCATTGGCTTCAGTAAAGTTACGGTCTTTGGTCTGAAACTCAAGACTTAAGCCCATACGCAGATAACGCCTGTCATTCACTGAACCCAAATTGACAATAAAAGGACCCAGGTCTACAATCGGCCCTGTAGTGGCGCTAGGGGCTTCAGCAGTGGAGTGAGCGCCTAAACGACCTGGCCCCATTGTAAAATACAGCAGCGTTCCTGTTGCCCCAACAGCTGAAAGCAAAGAAAAAACAGTCACCGCAACTAAAACGCGCTGCTGTGAGGAAGGGGCCACTTTGGCAGAACTGCTGGATTCTTCTTCCGCTTCTGTTGAACCGGACGGACGCGGTGAGGGGCGGCCACGTAAACGCGCTACCATGTCAGGGATTCCTCTTTTGGTTTAATTCATTTAGTTTATCATTGAGTTCGCGATTCAGATCATCGCTGCTGGTTGTAGAGGATTCAGGTTCAAGCTGCTGGGCCTGGGTATTCAGAATCACAATATCAACACGCCGGTTACGGGCACGGCCCGCTTCACTGGTATTAGGGGCAATCGGACGATACTCCCCATAACCCGCCACCGAAAAGCGCTGAGGCGGAACTTTTGTATTGCTCAGCATAAACTGCAGCACACGTGTGGCGCGAGCCGCTGACAATTCCCAATTAGAATGGTAAAGTCCAGCAGCATTAATCGGAATATTATCCGTGTGGCCTTCAATTCGCATGGGCTGCCCTAAAGCTTCTAGTTCCCGCGCAATCCGTCGCAACTCAGAAATAATCTCTGGCCTTAATTCAGCAGAACCACTGGCAAATAAGCGAGTGTCTTTAAGCTGAATCACCACACCGCGGCTTTCAGTTCGCAACTGCACTGCAGCAGCCAACTGACCCTGGGTGCCAATAATTTTATTCAGACGCTGAATTAAGACTTCATTGGCTTTAGACGCAGGCGGGGGTGGAGCTGTAGGGTTACTGACAATCGGGGGAATCGGAGCAGGACGGTCTGTGCGCTGATTAAGAATACTATCACCCTGCGAGTCCATCACGCCAAAGGCTTCTTCCATTGAGTCAGCAACTTGGCTAAGCTTAGTCTGATCAACTGTAGAAATGGCAAACAAGACAACAAATAACGCAAATAAGAGCGTCATAAAGTCTGCAAATGAGACCATCCAACGCTCATGGTTAATATGAGTAGATGAACCGCGACGTGAGCGGCGTGAACTCATGAGGCTGATTTTTTGAGGCCCTTACTGGCCTCATAAGCTTCACGTTCTTCAGAAGACAAAAAGGCTTTTAGACGCTCTTCGAGAATACGGGGGTTGTCACCAGCCTGAATCGACAAAATGCCTTCCAGAATTAATTCGCGAATCAGCAGTTCTTCATCGCTGCGCAAACGCAGTTTAGCGGCTAAAGGAAACAAAAATACATTCGCTAAAACCAGACCATAAATGGTCGCAACAAACGCAATGGCGATCCCGTGACCAATGGTTGCAATCCCGCCTTCGAGATGTTCCATAACGGTGATCAGGCCTAATACCGCACCAATAATCCCGACTGTCGGTGCATAACCGGCACCGGCTTCGTACATTTTGGCAACCCGATCATGACGGGCCGCTTGTCGATCAAGCTGGATACTCAAAATTGACTTTACAATTTCAGGATCCGTCCCGTCAGCCACCAGCTGAAGACCCTGTTTAAGAAAAGCATCTTTGGCCTGGGGGACTTCACGCTCCAGCGAAAGCAGACCTTCGCGGCGGGCTTTTTCAGCAAAGCGTACAAGCTGTGGGATCACGTCCTGGGGCTGAAGCGTCGGCTTTTGATAAGCCTTACGCAGATGCGCCATCAGATTCATCACATCTGAAGAATGGGAACCAAAAATCATGGCCCCGACCGTACCGCCAAAGACGATCAAAAATGCTGTGAACTGCAGCAAAAATAAAGGATTGCCGCCTTCTAACACACGTCCACCGACGATGCCCAGAAAACTTAAAAGAAGTCCAATTGGTATTGTGAGATCCATCAGTCTGCCTTACGCCTTAACCATCTGCGCTTAATTCTAGCATAGCCGGTCTGTGACCGCTGTTTGGGATTTCTAGAATCGCTTTATAAGCGCTGCTCCAGCATCCCCCTATTCAAAAAAATCAGTTTATATCAGCGTTTCCGTATCAGCTTGGCAATGGACTAAAAACCTTACACAAGCAAATAAGTTTTTTAGTCCATTTTGTTAATCAAGTTCTAAAGTTCTGACCGGAGGCTGAATCTGCAAAAGCCGTTTAAACTCAATCACTTTGGCAATCACGTCTTCAACACTTTCCCGCACAGGCAGCTTGTCCCCAATCGAAAGGGTCAAAACCGTATCTGGCGTGGCTTCGATAAATTTAATCAAATCAGAATTAACGACAATTTCCTGATCATTGAGCTTGGTGAGATAGATCATGTGACTAGTAGCCAGAGGCTGGCAGCAGGTAGCATAAGACTTTTTAGCCCAAGCTACCGGCTACCAGCGACCAGCTGTTATCTCCTGAGTGAGAGAATTTCCTGGAGCATTTCATCTGCAGTGGTAATGGTGCGTGAGTTGGCCTGAAAGGCACGCTG
>CAJYHH010000502.1 GCA_913773825.1 Candidatus Sericytochromatia bacterium
CAAAAAACCGAAGTTGAGTTTGCCCGCATCGACGATATCATCCGCCAGGACGTCGCCTTGAGCTACAAACTGCTGCGCCTGATCAACTCAGCTTATTATTCCACTCGCTCTGAGATCAAATCGATTAAACAAGCCCTGACTTTATTGGGATTAAGCCAGATTCGCTCCTGGGTCAGCCTGTTGCTTTTGTCAGAATCTGATAATAAGCCGCCCGAGCTGGTTAAAACCGCCATGATTCGCGGCAAGATGTGTGAATTATTGGCCACTGAACTCAAAATGCCGCGTCCAGAAATGCATCTGACCATCGGTTTATTTTCAACTCTGGATGCTCTAATGGATCTGCCTTTAGATCAGATTCTGGCCCAGGTGCCTTTGCCTCAGGATGTCGTAGCAGCCCTGCTCTACCGCGAAGGTGAAATGGGTCAATTGCTCAACTGGGTACTCGCCTACGAAACCGGCAGCTGGGACGAACTCCAGAACTACCCGCTCGGCAATCAAAACCTGCGCGATTGTTATTTTGAGTCTGTGCTTTGGGCTGACGACATGACAGGCTTTACCACCCCGGTAGCGGCATAGCCAGCTTCGCTGGCGTTTTGGGTTGTGAGTTATGGGTTTTGGGTTTAAAGGCGGAAGAAAAGTAAGGCGAGGTTAGCCAGATTCGGTGGCTGTGGTGGCTTTTGGATTTTGAGTTCAAATACAAAGAATAGAGTTCTGAGTCTTTCTTGTCTTAGAACTCATAACTCAAAACCCATAACCCAAAACCCCAGTTATAATGAATCACCCACTTCACTGGAGGCTTCCATGACCCTCTCCGATCGCATTCTTCAGATTTCAGAATCCAATACAACCCGCCTGATGGGTATCGTCAACCAGCTTAAAGCTGAAGGCAAACAGATTGTCTCGTTTAACGCTGGTGAGCCTGACTTTGATGCCCCTGAGCCGATTACAGCCGCAACCATTAAAGCCCTGCAAGAAGGCAAAACCAAATACGGAGCGGTTCCTGGTGAGCCCTGGCTGCGCGCTGCGATTGCCGAAAAAGTCACTAAAGAAAATGGCATCCCCGCTAAACCTGAAAACGTCTTAGTCGCCAATGGCTCCAAACAAGTGCTCTATAACGTTTTCCAGGCGCTGTGTAACCCTGGTGATGAAGTGATTGTTTTCAAGCCCTATTGGGTCACGTTCCCGGAAGGTATCCGTCTGGCTGGCGGCGTGCCGGTTTTTGTTGACACCGTTGAGCATCAGCCCGATATAAACCTGATTCGCGAAGCGATTACGCCCAAAACCAAAGCCATTCTGGTCAACAGCCCGAATAACCCAACCGGTGCGGTTTATAGCCGTGAAGCCCTGTTTGAAATCGGCAAGCTGGCGGTTGAAAAACAGATCTATGTCATCTCTGATGAAGCTTATGAGGGCTTAGTCTATGATGGCGAAAAGCATATCAGCCTGGCCTCACTCGACCCCAGCTTTGAACCCTGGGTCTTAACTACTCAGACTTTTTCTAAAAGCTACTGCATGACGGGCTTCCGCGTTGGCTACTTAATTGCCCCCAAAGACGTCTTTAAGTCGATTAATAATCTGCACAGCCATTTAACCGGCAATGTCTGCACCTTTGCCCAGTACGGCGCTCTGGCTGCTTTAGAAATGGACCCGGCCATTATGCAGAGCATGCAGGAAACTTTCCAGCGTCGTCTGGATCTGGCTTACCCGCTTTGCGCTGAACTATTTGATACGGTCAAACCCAAAGGTGCGTTTTACCTTTTCCCAAATGTTGAAAAATACCTGGGCGATCAGTTTAAAGACGACGATGCTTTAACTGAATACCTGCTGCAAGAAGCCCAGGTTGCCGTGGTTTCAGGCTCATCCTTTGGTGCCCCTGGCCATCTGCGCATCTCATTCTCAACTGGCGAAGAAGCGATCAAAGAAGGCTTTGCGCGCATCAAAGCCGCTCTGCAGAAGTAAAAACAACCAATCCTTCGACAGGCTCAGGATGACAGAGTTTCACGATCAGAAACCGTTGTCATGCTGAGCCTGTCGAAGCATGCTGGATTCAACAATGACCATGACCCTGATCATGACCGCCACCGTGCGGGACGAAGCCGATTTACTGGCAGACTGGCTGGACTATCATCACAGCCAAGGTGTGGATCAGTTTTTACTGCTCGATCATCGCTCAACAGATCAGACACCTGAAATACTCGACGAATATATCAAGCGCGGCTGGGTCACGCTTTGGCGGGAATCGGGTTTGGCTTATCGCCAGGGTCAGTGGGTGACAGCCTTAGCTCGTCTGGCGTTTACTCAGTTTCAGGCTGACTGGGTAATCAATAATGATCTAGATGAGTTCTGGATCAGCAGCCCAGCTTTGTCTACACAGACGCTGAAACAGACGCTGACTCAGATTCCCGCAGCTTATAATGTAGCAAAAGCCTCACGACATAACTTTGCGGCCTTAGAACCCGCTGCTGACGGGCCTTTCTGGCAAAACCAAATTTATCGTTTTCAGACTTCTGAGAATTTTATTGGTAAAGCTTTATCGGGCAAGGTCTGCCATCGCGGCTCAGCAGATATAATCGTCCATCACGGCAATCACTCCGTCAGCCCGATGCCCACAGAATCAATCTGGCCAGAAACAGCTTTTGAAGTTCTGCACTTTCCGGCCCGCAATTATTTACAG
>CAJYHH010000503.1 GCA_913773825.1 Candidatus Sericytochromatia bacterium
TTTGAGTTTGTTAGTGGCCCGGTCACGACCTTCGTAAAGGCCTTCTGTGCTGGCTTTAGACCATTTGGTGGACATATCCAGCAAATTGACAAAGAACTGATTGTTCAGGGTTCCTGGCTGGCTGGTCAGAATCCCGTGTTTGGACTGGCCTGCATTGGCGCCCAGAGCGCGCATACCGCCAACTAATACGGTCATCTCAGGTACAGTCAGCTGGAGCAGATTGGCTTTGTCTACCAGCATGGCTGCGGGAGACAAGCGACTTTCACTGCTGTAATAGTTGCGGAAGCCATCAGCATCAGGCTTAAGCGCATTCACTGAAGCAACGTCAGTCTGAGCCTGAGTAGCGTCCATACGGCCGGGTTTAAACGGCACCTGAACGTTAAATCCACCCTGTTTAGCGGCTTGTTCAACCGCTGCAGCCCCTCCTAAGACAATCAGGTCAGCCAGCGAGATTTTTTTGCCGCCGCCTGCCGAGCTGTTAAAGGTTTTCTGGATCGCTTCCAGACGGGTTAAGACTTTATTGAGCTCAGCCGGATCGTTAACGGCCCAGCTTTTCTGGGGCTCCAGGCGAATACGTGCACCGTTAGCCCCCCCGCGCATATCCGTCCCGCGGAAAGTAGACGCTGAGGCCCAGGCAGTCCGCACCAGTTCAGGTACGGTCAGTCCCGACTTCAGGATGTCTGCTTTGAGTTTGCTGACGTCTGCATCATTGACCAGGGCATGATCAACTGCCGGAATCGGATCCTGCCAGGTAAAGGTCTGGCTGGGGACTTCTGAACCCAGATAACGGCCACGAGGGCCCATATCACGATGGGTCAGCTTAAACCAGGCGCGGGCAAAAGCCTGTTCAAATTCCGCCGGATTTTCGAGAAAGCGGCGCGTGATTTTTTCGTAGCTGGGATCCATGCGCAGGGCTAAGTCAGTGGTGAACATAATCGGGGCGTGGCGTTTGCCGGCAATATGGGCATCTGGCACCATGTTTGCTGCCTGACCATTAGCCGGAACCCACTGAACACCGCCAGCCGGGCTCTTGGCCTGAACCCATTCAAAAGCGTAGAGGTTGGTCAGATATTCATGAGTAAATTTGGCCGGGCTCGAAGTCCAGGCGCCTTCCAGGCCGCTGGTGGACGTATCAGCACCGCTACCGGTCCCGCAGTTGTTTTTCCAGCCTAAGCCCTGCTCTTCGACACCCGCTGCAGCAGGCGCTTCCTCGACACATTTATTGGGAGCATGGGCGCCGTGGGCTTTACCAAAGGTATGGCCACCGGCAATCAGCGCAACGGTTTCTTCGTCATCCATTGCCATGCGGCCAAAGGCCTGGCGAATGTCTTTTGCTGCCGCCAAGGGATCATGGTTGCCGTTGGGGCCTTCGGGATTGACGTAGATCAGCCCCATCTGGACAGCGGCTAAAGGTTTATCCAGTTTGCGATCGCCGCTATGACGCTGATCCGCCAGCCAGGTGCGCTCAGGGCCCCAGAAAACCAGATCTGCTTCCCATTGATCCTGACGCCCACCGGCAAAACCTAAGGTTTTAAAGCCCATCGATTCCAGCGCGACGTTACCGGTTAAGACCATCAGGTCTGCCCAGGAGATTTTGCGGCCATATTTTTGTTTAACCGGCCACAGTAAACGGCGGGCTTTGTCAAGATTGGCGTTATCAGGCCAGCTATTGAGCGGTTCAAAACGCTGTTGCCCACCTTCAGCTCCCCCACGACCGTCGAGCATGCGATAAGTCCCAGCGCTATGCCAGGCCATGCGAATAAAGAACGGACCATAATTACCGTAGTCAGCGGGCCACCAGTCCTGAGACTGGGTCAAAACAGCCTTAATATCTTGTTTGACAGCGTTCAGATCAAGTGATTTAAACGCTTCAGCGTAGCTATAGCGCTCACCAAAGGGATTGGACTCAGAAGCGTGCTGACGCAGCGCCATCAAATTGAGCTGGTTCGGCCACCAGTCAGCGTTACCCATCGGCGTGCCCGGCACGGTCTGGGTCGCGGGAGGATTAACGGGAGACTTGGGATCGACAGGATCCGGTGGGGTCTGCGGTGTGGGATCAGCAAAAGCGACCTGCGGCAGGGTGATGGCCAGCAGCGCAAATAAAGACAGGGACTTTTTTACCATAATAGTCGACTCCTTGATTGTGATGAATAAGTTAAAGAAGCATTTTTACAACCGCCTAGGCGGTCGGCATACCCGTCAGTCATGGCGACGTTTCACCAGGTCACACAAAGCAACCCGTGAGACAGCAACGCAAAACCGACAAAAAAATCACAAACACTTGTCAGCAGTTTACATGCATAAATAACGATTAGTCTAATCGTTTTAATCTTTGTTTTTGATAGTCTTCAGCTATCAAAAACAAAGCGAGAAGATGGCCTAAAAAGCGGCCATCATCAGGGACATGTCTGTTTGGTTGATGCTTTTATGACTCAAATCTGGAGTTATCAGCTGAGACGTTGTTGATTATTTTCTTTTGCTGCAGACACAATTTTTGTCGGACGCGCCACTATCATCATAGACGCCCCAGATCAGGCCATTGTTTTGACAGGTAGTTTCACACTGCTCTTTAGATCCTGCAGAGAAAAAGACAGATTCAACAGAGTTTGAGTCTGCAGGGCTGCTGCAAGAGCACAATACGGCCAGCATAACGGATGTCAGTGCAATAACTTTTTTCATGATGATGACCAAAGCCTTACTACGATTCATTGATTAAAAAGACACCTAAAAACGGAAACATTAAGTTAGTGAGCATTTTGTCGCCAAAGTTGTTAAGCGTCAAGCCAAGTCCATCCCACCTGACTTTTTGCTGCTGCAGCGTTCGTCTCCTGTCAGGTTCTTTTAAACTATTTTTTTAATTAAGATGTCCGGATTTTAAATGGTCGTTCGTCAAAGCTTTGAAGGCCAGAAAAAGGCCCCTCAAATTTAACTAAATTTAACTGGAGAAAAAATATGACGACGTTAATGAACACACCCAAACTAAAATCCCGCAAATGTCTGGAATCGCTTAAAGGTTGCCACCCGTCAAATAGCTGGTGAATAGCTGGTGAAGGCTGGAAAGCCGCTTAAGCCGCTCTCGGCTCTGAGCCTTCATGGCATTTAGAAAGAATTTTCTTGATTCGATATAATCCCAATGAGGACGTTAAATGAATAAATACATGTTGCTGTTCCGGATTGATCCGGGCTATTTTAAAACCGTTTCGCCTGAGCAGATGCAGCAGACCCTGAACAAATGGATGGACTGGAAAAACCGTCTGGAGCAGGAAGGGCATTTAGATCAGTTTGGTGATCGGCTGCAGCACAGTGGTAAAGTGATTTGTGGCAAGACCAAAGAGATAACGGATGGGCCCTTTATCGAGGTCAAAGACGCGGTTCAGGGTTATCTGGTGCTCCAGACTGAAACGCTCGAACAGGCTTCTGAGCTGGCATTGGGTTGCCCGGTGCTGGATCAGGGCGGCAGTGTTGAAATCCGGCCATTGATTAAAACGGATTAAAGGATACAAAATGGCAGAGCTTCCTGAACTGGTTGATCATTTGTTTCGCCGTGAAGCGGGTAAGCTGACCGCTTATTTAAGCCGGATGCTGGGCTTAAGTCGGCTTGAAATGGCTGAAGACGTGGTTCAGGATACGCTCTGCCGCGCTTTAGAGATCTGGCCTGTAAAAGGTTTTCCTGCCCAGCCCACAGCCTGGCTGATGCGGGTGGCCCGCAATCGCGCCCTGGATCTGCTCAGGCGCGACAGCCAGCTGGATGCTCTGACGCCAGAATTAGGCTATTTGCAGCAATTGCGCAAAGATACCCAATTCGAAGGCCCTGACTTTGAGCTGGCCATTCAGGATGATCAGCTGCGGATGATGTTTGCCTGCTGTCATCCCCAGCTCAGCGCCATGGCCCAGGTCAGTCTGATTCTAAAAACGCTTTGCGGCTTTAGCGTAGCTGAAATTGCCCATGCGCTGCTGGCTCATCCAGATGCGGTTGAAAAGCGCCTGAGTCGAGCCCGTAAAGTCTTTCGCGAGTCAGGGGTGAGTCTGGATTTGAATCCCCTTGAAATTCCTGATCGGCTTGAAGCGGTGTATCAGGCGATTTATCTGCTGTTTAACGAAGGTTATCACGCCAGTCGCTCAGCAGCAGGGGTACGCGAAGATCTCTGCTTTGAAGCCCTGCGCCTGGCTGTGCTGCTCAGCGAACATCCCTTAAGTCAGCAGTCTAAAACCTCTGCCCTGTTGGCCTTGTTCTGTTTTCAGACAGCGCGCCTGAACAGCCGATTCGATCTTGACGGTGAACTGCTGCAGCTGGCTGAGCAGGATCGCAGCCGCTGGGATGCCAAGCTGATTCGCCAGGGCTTTGTCTGTTTAGAGCAGGCGATTAAGGGGCCAGAACTTAGCGCTTATCATCTTGAAGCCGTGATTGCGGCACTGCACTGCTCCGCTGCGAGTCATGCCGAGACAGACTGGGCCAAAATCCTTGAGCATTATGATTTGCTCTATCGGCTTAAACCCACGCCGATTGTGGCGCTGAATCGCGCCATTGCGCTAGGTTTTGCCCAAGGTCCCGAAGCTGGCATGACAGAGCTTGAAGATCTGCCCGATCTGGCTCTGCTTAGGGATTATCCATTTTATCCAGCAGCGCTGGCTGAATTTTCGCTGGCTTCAGGCCAATTAGAAGCCGCCCAGACTTATTTTCAGCAGGCTCTGGCTTTGGCTCGTAACCCTTCAGAAGTCCGCTTTTTTAGCTTGCGACTTAAATTACTCAAAACAGCTTTATCATCTGATTAATGTAAAGAGCCTGCTTTAAAAAGCATGGGCAGCGTTTAGGGTGACAAAAGCATGGGAATAAAACATTTATCATGCAAAAGACTTTGTTGATTTTTGTTTTTGTGCTTTGCTGTGTTTTGTCTAACACAGCCGCTCAAGCTTGTACGGATGCTATTCCCAGATGGTCTTTCCGTTTGGTGACACAAACAGACAAGATCATGCCCTTAAAAGAAGCAGGCTGTCTCGATCCAAATTGCCTCTATATTTACACGTTTCGGAGCGATCAGACACAGAAGTACAACTCTTTAGATCTTGCTTCAGAAAATTATGGGTGGGGACACCTAAAGTGGCGCTCAGAAGAAGCTCAAACGACTCTGTATAGCGATTTTTCGATGAGCGGAAATTCAAGATCGATTAATGAGTCAAAGAACTTATGGCTTAAGCCTCTAAAAACCCTCACACAAGTTGACACAGGTCCGCTTGAGAAGATTTGGTCAGAAATCTATGCAGAGAAGCAAAACTTAAATGCAAAAAGTGTTGTCATCACAAATACCAGTCAAATCACTTTTGACAAACTCACAGTCATCAACGATGATCAGTCATATTTTTCTTGTGATACAGCGAGAAAAGTCATGGCTTTTCAAGTCTGGCGTATTGAATACTCCTATGCACCTCAGCACTGTGTGCCCATTCCAACGCTTCAACTTTGCGATTATTATATTTATGTGCCAGTGATATACGTTGTGATGGTGATTGGCGCTTTAGTTTTAGGCTTTTTTGTTAAAGCTAATTTCTAAATCAATTGATTATACAGCTATCCTGTTATCAACACTAAACACAAACCCTTTCATCCTAAAGTACGAAACACGGAGTCATGAGCGAAAGAGCAAATCAATATGACTTGAGTTAGCTGGTTTTAAAGCAAGATTAACTCACTCCCTCGAGTTCATAAATGGCTGATTATCATATAACTGAAACATTTAGTCCCAAAAGGAGCGTCAGCAAAATTTTCTGGAAGAAAATGGTCATACTGAGCTTGTCGAAGTATGCAGCTGATCCCATCCTTCAACAGTCGATCAAAGAATCTACTAAACGACTACAGTACGATCATTCTTATCCGATTGGTCGTTCACTGCCGCTGATTGAGTCACAGCGCAGCGCCAATCTGCCCAGGTAACGCTCTGTTAGTGCCTGATGCGCTTCTGGAATCTGGTCAAGCTCAAAGGTCTGCGACACTCTGACGTCAAAGGGGCCAGACTCAATCGCTGTTAAGTCTTTTGAACAGAGGTCTGTCATAGTTGCCGTTAAAAAAGCCAATCTCAATCTCAGTACTGGGCGACTCCAGACCGATTACGCCATCTGGACTCACCACCGGCGCTTCAGGCCGCAAGGCTTTTAAAGCCTGCTTCGCTTTGCCGCCCCCACATGTCATTAGCGCCCCATCCAGGCCTTCTGGCGCAAACTCCCTGGCCACAGCCCGTATGTCTTCTTGATGGCCATCAACGGTCATCTTAGATCCGAAGGTTCGGCAAAACCTGACGCCATCAGCGCCTGATGCCACGGCCATCACCTGCAGCCCCATACGACGAGCCAACTGCAAGGCCAGATGGTCAATTCCCCCGCTGGCGCCAATAATCATCAGCTTAGAACCTTTGGCGAGATTTAATTGTTCGAGTCCACGTAAAGCAGTCCCACCAGCAGAAGACAGCGCACCCGCTTGCTGCAGACTCATTTGGGCACTTTCCAGATTCGTTTAGCTGGCAGAGCGGTGTACTGCGCATAAAAGCCTCGCCGTGGATTGGGCGCAAGCGCCAGACCATAAAACTGATCCCCTATTTGTTAAGTTTTGACGTCTGGCCCCACTCGCACAATTTTTCCTGAGCCTTCAGCCCCCAGTATGCGTGGAAACACAGGCTCCTGCATGGTCAACTTCTCAAACAGCCCCTCACGGTCAGACAAGTCCCCTTTGCCAATCCCAGCCGTATGCACTTTAATCAGCACCTGTCCTGGCTGTGCCATCGCAATCGGAAAAGTCTGAAGCCGCTGGGTCGCTGCTCCACCAAATTCATCGCTCACCACAACCTGCATGGCGGACAGCACAGCACATATTAAGCCATATAAGCCATTGGCTGATTGATCGGGAATAAGCGGAATAATGGTCATAGGAATGCTCCTTTGAGTTGCGGGCTTTACAAGCCCCGTTTGAGCATAGTCTATTCCAGTTTTCCTAATCTGAGACCATCCTTTAGATCAGGTCAATTTGGACTTTTCTAGTTTAAGCGTCTATCCAGATTGGGCAAAATGATCACCGTGATAACTTTGCTTAAAATCAAATCTCTCACACAGAACAAACACACAATAAGCAGCCACATATTTCTTCATATTTGGTCAAGGCTTCAAACAGACGCCAAGCAAACGAATAGCCTCAAAACGCTATGCGCACGCTTGCCTAAAACAAACAGTCAGCTATACTAAATGTAACAAATCTATCACTGTGATAACTTTAAAGGAGATATCCAGATCTGCATAACACGCAGATACACAGATCTACTCAACTACTGGTTGGCCAGATGCCCGACGGGCACCCAATACCTGATAGCGAGGCCGAAATGAACCATTCACTTGAAGAAATATGCCCGTCGGTCACTGGGCCAACTAGCGGCATCATCTTGACTGGCGCAAGATATTGTTTTGTCTGATTCTCAATTCTTGCAAGATTCAGAATGATAAAATTAAAGCACATCCAAAAACCATGCCTAATCGGAACTTCATTATTAGGATGAGTCCAATTTGGAACACCAATACTGCTAAGGAAAAATACTGAACTGATGATGCAAAAGAAGAAACAGAGTGGTGGTGCAACTGCACAAGGTGGCTTTGAATATCAAGATAAGCTTGCAGCATGGTTTGCTGTTCAGATTTTGGCAGAAAAAAATGTTCAACCTTTGTGGGATTTGCCCTCCAATAGAGTTTTAGAACAAATGTACTGTGAATCAGATGAACCCATTGATGACTTAAAGGTTGTTACATCGCAGAAAGACTTGATCTATATCCAAGCAAAACATTCAATTAATCTCGGGACGACTTCCACGTCTGAACTGGCTAGTGTCGCAAATCAATTTGTAGAGCAGTACTTTTCTAGCCTACAATTAGTTCATACGTCACCTATCAACAAACCACGATTTATATTAGCTACTAGCTCTTGTTCACCAGGAACAGTGCGATTAACTCTCAAAAAAGCACTGGATAAAGTAAGAGCTCTCACTGGTTCTGAAACTGTTCAAAACGTATATTCTAAGATAAGTAAAGATCAAGAAGCTGTCCTAAAAAATTTTTGTAGCCATCTCAGTAAAAGCTGGAAAGATAAAAAAGGTACTAATCCAAGTCAAATAGAGCTCACAAAAATCCTACAAATATCTTGGGTCCAGATATTTGATCTTGATACAAGTGAACATAATGAGGTTGAAGCACTTAATCTTCTCAGACAAGTCGTCTTACAAAATCCCGACCAAGCTGACGATGCTTGGAAACAGTTGCTAGCTTTGTGTAAGCAACGGAGTATCTTGCGAGGTGGATTAGATCAACATGCGCTTCAGGAAGAATTATTACGCTCTGGCAAATTACTACAAACAGTCAGAAGTTATCAACAAGACATAAAAAAGCTTAGCGATATATCTCAGTGGGCATTTAATGAGTTAGAAGAAAAATCTTTTATTTTCCTTGACGAAAAACACAAGAAATATTTAAATATTCAGCGAGACTCTTCATCCGCATTAATAAATGCAGTCA
>CAJYHH010000504.1 GCA_913773825.1 Candidatus Sericytochromatia bacterium
TAGAAAATCTGATCTTTTTTTAAAACATAAGAACTGACATCAGCAGGCTCTGGATCCAGGCATTCCAGCTGACCGTCCAGATTCTGAATCCAGAGCTGGGCAAAGCCGCCGTGATTAGCGCGATAGACCAGGCGCTCGTCGTCTGTATAGCTGACCAGTGATGAAAGATAAAACTCATGACGCAGCTCGCAGACCCGGCTGCTGCGCTGATCGGAATCGATGCGCAGAATTTCGCCAGTGCTTCCGTCCCAGAAGCGTACAGCCAGCGCCAGTTCGTGACTGTAAGGGCTAATCGCCTTACTCATAATCTGGCCATCCGCTTTATAGCGCTGGCGCTGCCATTTGCCATCAATTGAAGTTTCATAGAGCACCTGATGCTCTTCTTCCTGAATCACATACAACAGGCTGGTGCTTTCTGGGTGCCAGAGCAGAGACTGCCAGAGCGGGTGAAAATAAAGCTGGGCGGCTGAGGCACACATTTTATTGGCGTCAATCTGGCAGAGCGTGCGGGTATCAAGCCGCTTAAGTTCATGAGTGGCCAGATGATAAACATACACACCTTTGGTCCCGGCCCAGGCTAAATATTGTCCGTCAGGTGACCAGCAAGGATCCCCCAGTGAGGTTTGATGTAATAAACCCAGATTCTGGGCAAAGCCACCATCCTGTGGCATCAGCATCAGATCGGCAGTCGGCTCAGCGATAATTTCACTGGGGGCATCTGCCACAGCCTGATCGGGTGAGGCCCCCCATTTGCTGACAAAAACCCATTGCCGACGCTTAGGATGCAGCGCAAAACCAAAGCTGTCCTGCAAAAAATGCAGATGAATCAAATCGGGGTATTTGTAAGCGTCTTTTTGCATGTGTCCATCACCCTTGAGAGAGATGTTGGCATGATAGCGGATTCTGGCCTAGTTAGCAGCGGACTCAGGTTTTTCAACCGCCGTTGTGCTCAAGCCAGTACGCTTCAAAATTCAGCAGGAAAGTATCGTGGCTACAGACCAGCAGCCCTTCAGCCGCTATACTGAAACCACGCGAATGATTTAATGTTCCGATTGATTTTATTTAGCTGATTTTAAATTTGGATGAGAGGCAATGTTTATGACGACAGAACTCGCCCGCAGGCTGAGTTTCTTCGATATTTTCTGCCTTGGCGTCAATGCCA
>CAJYHH010000505.1 GCA_913773825.1 Candidatus Sericytochromatia bacterium
CTCAGCCTGGTCTCGCACCACGCAGCGGCGCCCCAATTCAGTCGCAGTCAGCCCAGAACGCTCAGACGGGTTTTAACACCCGCGCTCAGATCGAACACAGCGCCAACTTTGAGCCGACTTTCCAGAACTCGTTTATTAGCCAGCGTCGTTTGGCTCAGACGGGTAACACGGTTGTAAAAGTCGCTTATTCTAATCCGGATCAAGTTGCTCAGCTCAACTCGCTTGGCATGGACGTCTGGATGGTCACCAAAAAGTATGTTCTCGGTCAGGTTAACGAAGAAGTCTTTACCCGCCTGCAAAATAGCCGCATGCGCTTTGAAATGATTTCTCCCCAGCGCGGCATGAGCGCTCTGAACACCTTTGACCCCAAATATCATACTTACGACGAAATGCTCGCCAAACTCAGAGGTGTCGCTGGCAAGTTCCCCCAGATTGCCTCTCTGCATGACATCGGTGACACCTGGGAAAAAACCAAGGGCAAAGCCAATCGCGACCTTTGGGCCATTCATATCAACGGTAAAGGTGTTGCTGAGCAAAAACCCGGCATCGTCTTTATGGGTAACCACCACGCTCGTGAGCTGGCGACTGTTGAAATCCCCCTGATGCTGATTGATCTGCTGACTGAAAACTACGGCAAAGATCCCGAGATCACCCGCCTGGTTGACACTCGCGACATCTGGATCATCCCGATGGTCAATCCCGACGGTCATATCGAAGCTGAAAAAGGCGCCAACTGGCGTAAAAACCGCCACGTTCACACTGGCGCAATTGGTACTGACCTGAACCGTAACTACGGCTTCCAGTGGGGTGGTGCGGGTGCCTCTACTTCACCCAGCTCCGACACCTATCGCGGCGAAGGCGCATTCAGCGAGCCTGAAACCGTTGCAATCCGCGACTTTGTTCTGGGCCATCAAAACCTCAAGGTGCTGATGTCTTATCACAGCTTCAGCAACCTGATCCTCTGGCCCTGGGGCTACACCAAGCAGCGCGTCAACAATCCCAAGCTCGTCGAAATGGGCAACACCCTCGGCAAGCTGACCGGTTACGTGCCGCAGCAGGCTGCTGACCTGTATGTCTGCTCCGGTACCACTGATGACTGGTCCTTTGGCCAGCTCGGTATTATGTCCTTTACAACTGAAATGGGCAGCTGGAACGACGGCTTTGATCCGCCGTACTCCAAAGTGGCTGATTTCTGGAAAGAAAACCGCCCTGCCGCTCTGTACCTGATTGAACAGGCTGGCTCGTTTAAATAAGCTGGTGGCTTGTCGCCAGTAGCTGATAAAGACACTTAAAGTCAGTAAACAATTGGCCCCCGGAAGATCTATCCGGGGGCTGGTTTTGTTTTTGAGGCGGCTGAGGGCTCTGAAGGCCGTGGGCAATGGGCAATGAAGGCTGTTAAGAATAAAGCGATTTGCTGGAGAGACACAATGCCTTGCCTCTCTTTCCAAACTCAGAACCCACAACCCAGCACTCATAACGCACCGTCAGGTGCAAAGCCCAGAGCCTAGCTGTATTTTTTAATCAGGTTTAATAACAGAACATTCAGCTTTTCGACTTTGTGCTCACCAATTGTGGGCGTAAGATGGCCGTTGCCAATCCCGCTGTCGTCAGTCAGAAAAACATATTCACCACCGGTTGTGATAGCCAGCATGCGCAGCAGAAATTCGCTGGGTTTATCAATTCCGCTGCTGGCAATGGGGATGATTCTGACGCCGAGCTTTTGCGCCACAGGGATCAGAGCGCGCAACTTTTCAAGATTCTGGGCATTGTGATGAGGCGGCGCATCCAGTACCAGCAGCAGCAGGCGGGTGCGCGCCGACTCTGACCAGTCATGGGCTTTAAGGGCATTCTCGAGAGCTTCACTTACGGCTTCTGGATAGTCGCCGCCGCCGTCAGCAGACTGGGCACTCAGCTGGGCCTGGCTTTGACTAAAATCAGAGGTAAAAGCAAAGTCCCGGACAAGGTATTCATCCCCCTGGTCACGATAAAAGTTCATGCTGGCGCGCAGACGCAGTTGGGTATTGTCCTGACGTACGCGGTTAAAGACGTTATGCAGCTCTGATTTAAGATAATCAAGCTCATCGCCCATTGAGCCGGTTGTATCCATCACCAGCATCAGATCCACATTTTGGGGGGCTGAGATTAAGGTGCTGAATATTAGTTCATAAGCTTGATTCTGGGGATAGAGCTGCTCGAGGCTGGCCGGATGCTGCTGATCGGCGCTGCTGATGCTAAAGGGGCCCGTTTGGGTCTGAGTCAGGCCGGCAAAAAATTCAGCCTGGCCCTGATTGTCGGTGCGGGCTTCCGCCAGGAGTTTGCCATCAGCATCTTTGAGCACAAGTGGCGCGTCAATCACGGGCTGATCGCCCTGCTTAACCTTTACGCCAAGACGATGAACCGGTGAGAGGCCCCAGTAGGTCATCATCTGACTCCAGCTGGGGTTTTGCATTAGGTTCAGCCAATATTCCCAATGGTCCAGATCGCGCCAACTGCCCGCTGTCAGCAGACCCGGCGTCGGTGAGGGCACGGGTGTGGGGGCCGGTGAGGGCGCTGTGGTTGTTCCGGGTGCGCCAATTGCCTGCTCATTGC